>CAZNMP010000041.1:0-11703 GCA_964573875.1 uncultured Planctomycetaceae bacterium
CGCGGCCTGGGCACAAAAGAACACGCCGGTCAGATTGACGGCCACCACCTTGTTCCGATCCTCCGGCGTCACTTCTTCGTCCGCTCCCAAGATGGCGATGCCGACATTATTGACGGCGATGTCGAGCCGGCCGAATTTTGCAACGACTTGGGCGACCATCTGCTGGATCTGATCCCGCTGCGTAACATCGCATCGGAGGAATTCGGAGCGACAGCCCATCGCCTCGATCTCGGCGGCAGTCTTTCGACCGGCCTTTTCGTTGAGATCGACGACGGCCACATTCGCCCCGGCCCGCGCCAGCCCGATTGCACAGGCCCGGCCGATACCGACGGCCGCCCCGGTCACAAAGGCATTTTTCCCCGTTAAATCGAATTGCGATAAATCAGCCATGACATGCTATTTTGGTTAGAGTTTCGCTTTGGGGTTCGAAAAACGCAGGCCGTCCATATCGTGGAACGTGCCGTATTCCGTGACCAGTGCGCCTTCCGGTCCGGCGACCATGAAATGCCATGCTTCAAGACGATTCAAGTCGGCCAGTTCGTCGATCTTTAGCGGCTTGCAATGCCGGCACTTGACCAGATTGCGCTGACTCGCCGGAATTTTTTCCAACAACGCCGGGGTCGGCTCGCCTTCGCCGAAGGTATAGATCATTCCGCGGCGCGGCTGCCACGATTCCATCTTTGCCGGGCCCTTCGAAGTCGGCACATGCGAGTGTTCGGCGATCATCTGGCCGGGCAATAGAAAAATCTCGTGGCCAAAATAACCGTAGTCTCGCCGGTTGAGCCAGAAGATGCCGGCCATGCCCACATTGGCAAAATCGCCCAGCCCGAAATCAAGTATCCACATTTCCTTCTTCAATTTTTCGGAAATCGGATAACCGAATCGGCGGAACATATCGAAATAGGCTTCCCGGGCCTTGTCCTTCAGGAATTTGCCGTCGGCATCATAAAAATCCGCACTGGCATAGGTTTTTACCTCGCCTGCCTTCTCCGTTTCGTCCGCACGAGAGTTTCTGATATTGCTTATCGTTGCGCCGGCGGCAAGGGCGGCGGTTCCCGCGAGCAAAGAACGCCTCGTTAAAGCATGGCGGTTCATCATGGTATGGTTCCTTGGTTGTTCGTTGACGCTGGTCAGTAACCGGTGTTCGTTCGTTTCTTTTCGTTGCGCAATATGGCCGCTCGGGCCTCGTTCTCGGCCTTTCGCAGGGCGTCGTATTTGCATTGCCGATTCACTTCGTCCGGGTCGGATAAGCGGAAGCCCGCCATGTCGGGCCGCGGATCGTGAGCAAGCTTTTCCCTGCCGGCCTGGATGATTTTGAGTGCCTCGGCATAACGCGGATCGTTGCGGTCGGCAATCCGGCCGAGACAAGGACTCAATTCAGGCCGCGAGAAGTTGAATGCCGTGATCAGGTCATCCCGTTCGTGCCGCAGGCCGGTCAACTGCTCGATCCGCTTGAGCATTCCGTCATCCAAGGGGCAACGTCCGAAATAGTTCGCCCGATACGCGCCCCCGGCGTACTCCGGATAATAGGGAGCGTTGAGGTTGATCCACGTGATGATGCGGTCGATGTCCTCCGGCGTCAGTTTCACTTGGCGGTCCAACTCGCGATTCGCGTGCCCTTCGAGAAGCACCGCGGCAAGCCGACTGGCATGAGGGCCCCACGATTTCGGCATCTGCACTTCGGGCGGCCCGGCATCGACCACATGGACGAAATCTTTCGCACGCAGATCAACGTAAGAGGTGTTGAACAACGCCCCCAAATCGCCGGCAAGGTTCACTTTCTTGCCCGCATCCTTTCCATAATCATGGCAAGAGACGCACTGCCGGTCGAAAACCGGCTGGACCTCGGCCAGATAGCCGAAATTACGAGCCGGCGTCAACCATTTCGGCAATTCCAACTTGCTCGGCGGACGGCGCATGGCTGCCATGCGGTTGCCGGTCGGAATGGTCTGCTGCCGGCTTTCGTGACAGCCGACGCATCCGGTTGTCTCACCGGGGCGCACCATCGTGCCGCTCCGCATCGACTGAACCATTCTTCCCTTCTCGTCGAGCAATTGGAAGTATACGAATCGGTCGGCCGGCACGGAGAAATACGCGCTGCCGTCGGCCTCGACCGGCACGCTGCCCAATACACGCTTGTTGTTGAAATCTTTCCACGCCATGCCAGGCGCTTGATCGCCGACGGGACTCAAGTAGGAAGGGCCTGTCCAGAATCGCTTCTCCGGCGACTCGACGACGGCCAGCCGCTTGATCGTGCCGCGCGGTATCCGTTCCATGCCCGATCCCTGATAAACGTCGGCCACATAAAAGTAGCCTTCGTCTTTGCTAAGATCGACGCGCGAGGGAATTATGGCCGGTCGAGGTCGCGGCCCAAGCGGCATCGGATCAAAGCATCCGGCCCCTTCGACGTGCAGCAACACGTCGTCGCCTTGCATGTCCAACAGATAGATGCCCATCTGTTCGTTCTGGCCCGTCATCCGAGAACAAAGAAAATAACGTTCGGAGAGCGGATAAGGGTCTTCGTATTTCGGACGGATGCCGGAACACCCGTCATAGTTGCCATCGCGGCCCACAAGATCCGCCACATTGGCCGGCCATGTGCGCACGACCGGCTCTCGGCCTTCGGTGCCGCGATTGCGGTCAAGAATTGCCAATGCTCCCCAAGGGCGATCGTGGCAGGCCGCCAACGTGCAAATCACCTTCTCCGTGCCTGGAATAGGGCGGGCTTCCAGCTTGCCGCCGCCCGGCGAAGCGGTCATGTTGCCGTAAAAAAGCACATGATTCGTCCCGTCGGGATTGCTGGTCCAAAGCCCTTGGGCGTTGCCAAAATTGCGGTCTACATACTCCCATCGATCATAAATCACCCGGCCGTCGAGCAGCAGCGCGGGATGGCCCTCGAACAATGTGCTGTGGCCGATCTGCTGGATGTTTGCCCCGTCGGCCTCCATCGTAAACAGATTGCACATGATGTGCCTGTTGCACATGCAGTATTTCGGCTCACGGGTTGAACTGAATAAGATGCGGCCGTCGGGCAGATAGATCGGGTCGATATCGGAAACGCCTGCCCCCTTAGTGAGCTGACGCGGCGCGCCGCCTGTTGCGTCGATTTCATAGATATGATAGTCGTCGGCCTTGTTGCGACGCATCGAAACGAGAATTTTGCGACCGTCGAAGCTGACGTCGGGATCGCGCACAATGCCCTCGGGCAATTCGATCAGCGTTTTTACTTGGCCTGTCGCAAGATCCAGCGTTTTCAAAGCGCCGCCGCCGACAAAACTGTTAGTGTTGCACTCGCCGCTCTGAAACATCGTCTCCGTGTTGTGGTGGTCGGGCCGATACTGTTGCCGCACGACAAACAACAGCGGCCGACCTTCCACCAGACGATTCAGACCCGGCCGATCAAGCGACGCGGCAACCGCCGCTTGTGCCGATATCGCAATCGCAACGCCTACCATCGCGAGGCAAAATGTTCGTTGCATTTCGATTTCTCCCAAAGTTCTCGGCATCGCCCTCTTCATTCGCATTGCGGGTGAGGGACTCGGGGGGCATGGACGGCAAGCACAACGGCGTGGGTGGGCACTGTTCGCTAATCGCATCCCCCGCCTGCCGTATTACCTTCTATTCTATCTAGCCGAGAACCACAAAGCTATACAAAAGACCTGATGGATTGTATAATAGTTCTGCGTATTCGTATCACATCCTTTTGGTGCAGGCATGACTTCTTCAGCCGATCGACGCCGCCGTTTCGTGCCGCCGCGCCGCAAGCAAGTTTTGATGGCGCTGGCGTATAACGAGCATCGCATGAACCTGGGCGTTGCGCAATTCGCCCGGCAAGCACATTGGATCGTGGACAATACGATGACGCATTACGGCACGTTGCCTGATTACTGGCGCGGCGACGGGATTTTAACCTTGGTGATCCCCGATCGCCCCGACTTGATCGAATTTTTGCAGAAGGCGAAGGTGCCGACGGTGGCCCTGACCGGGGATGGCGACGGCATTGCCACGGCCTGCGTGTGTTTGGATAACCAGCGAATCGGGCGTATCGCCGCCGAACATCTGTTGGAACGCGGCTTCAAAAATCTTGCCTTCCTGAAATGTAGCGACTATGCCGATATCCGCGGGCGCGAAAGGGGATTTGTCGCGGCGGTCCAAGAGGCCGGGCTTCCGTGCCATTCTCTAAACTGGCTTGAAGCATCGCGCAAAAAACCGCGATGGGAGTTTCATGCTTGGCTCAAACGTCGGCTATCGGAGTTGCCGCAGCCGTTGGGCGTCTTGGCTCAAAGCGCCCGACGTGCGTATAGCTTGACGGTTGCGTGTCAGCTTGCCGGAATCTCGGTGCCGGAACAAATCGCCGTCGTGGGCGTCGATAATGATGAATACACCTGTGAATTTGGCCCAGTGACCATCACTACGGTCGATACGAATCGGCAAGAGTTGGCCTACCAAGGCGCCCAGCTGCTCGACCGGCTTATGCAGGGTGAAAAGCCGCCCTCCGAGCCGATTCTTGTTCCGCCCGGCGGAGTCATTCTACGGCAAAGCAGCGATATCCTGGCCGTGGAACACACGGAAGTGGCCAAGGCCCTGAGCTTTGTTTGGCGCTATTACAACCAACGGATTGGCGTCGAGGATGTCGTGGCCGCCACGTCGATGAGCCGTTGCGGTTTGTACCGTTCGTTTGAAAAATTCGTCGGCAGAACTATTCGTCAGGAATTGGAGCGAACGCGAATCGAACACAGCCGGCGGCTTCTATTGACGACCAATGACAAGGTCAGCCGCATCGCTCGACTGTGCGGCTTCGGCAGCGGCGAACAGTTTTGCCGCGTCTTCACCGCGTTTAACGGAATGACGCCCAGCGACTTTCGCCGAAAGCATGGCAGGGCAACGTCTTTTTGATGCTGGCGTCGTCAATGCTCCAAATTCAACCGCAACCACGGCTGGGCATTTTTCCGTGATAGACTAGAATAATGTCCTTACGTCACCGCTTAGTAATGTCGTTCGGCTCCGTTCTTTCCTTCTTATGAATAAGGAGAAGGTTCATGAAATCGCGGCCATGGCTTACCGGAATCCTTTTGACCGTGGCGATCTTCGGCGCAATCAAGAATGCCCAGGCCCAACGCGTTCATCTGCTAGCCGTCGGCGATACGGCCGATCGGACTATCGGTAAATCCGTCGAGCACGATCTCGACAACATCGTCGTTGCCTTTTTCATCCTGCTGCGTGAAGGTCAACTCGATTTTCAACGGTTGGAAGGGGGCGAGGTTTCCGCCGAGAAAATCCTAACCGCGATCGAGAAAATCTCGGTGAAACCTGACGAAACGATTGTCCTTTACTGGGCGGGCCATGGGGCATTTGATAGCCAGGGCCAGTATCTGCAAATGCCCCGGGGCGGCAATCTTTATCGCTCGACCCTTCTGGGGGCCATGAAGCGAAAACATGCCAGGCTCATGGTGTTGTTGACCGACTGCTGTAACGAATACTGGGATTCGACCGCCGGCAAACCGCCCGTGGCGCCGTCCTCACCCGATCCGCATCGTAAAACATCGCCGCTTTCTGAGGAGCTGTTGCTGAAACAACAAGGCACGGTCGATATCAACGCCGCGGCCCAGGGCGAAATCGCCTTGGGAACAAAGGAAGGCGGTCTATTCTCCCTGGCGCTGGCCTACATGATGCCCGGCCGAAAATTGGCCGACAACGAGGCGCCCGGCCTTGAAAATGCCTTTGGAGTGCTTTGGCGGAATTCCGAAAAACGCATCTCCTGGCAAACATTGCTCCAAGAATGCCGCACCCAAGTGCAAGAACTATTTCAACAGATCAATCCCGACGGTTTGACCAGTCGTGACGGCCATCTTTATCGCAAGCAGACGGTCACGGCTTGGACGCTGCCGGAGCCGGTAAAAACGCAACCGGCCATGGATCGAGGCAGTCGTTTCGGCGTGGAAGCCGTCGACAACAATGGCGAGGGAGTGCGCGTGGTGCGCGTCTGGGCCGGATACCCCGGCATGAAAGTCAAAGCGACCGGCAGCAAGGACGTTTTCCGCCTCCAGCCGGGCGATGTTATTCTTTCGATCAACGGCCGGAAGATACGCAACACGAAAGACTACTGGGATGCCGTTAAAAGCTCGCCGATCATCATGGAATTTACCGTGCGCGATGTTCGCGATGGACAGAAGCGAAACCTCCGGGCGCAGTTACGGTATTAACCGTTCTTAAGGCTCATCTGTTGCCGCGAATCCCATACGACCCAGCCGAGAAAGATATTCGCCCCGATCGAGGCGAACAACCCGAGCAAGGCAAAGGTCAGAGGCAACCAAGGCTTGGCCGGTTCCTGCGGTTGCGATTCCGAAGTGTTTTTGGGCGACGGCTTCGTTTCCGTGGTTGCGTGGAACGGTTCCGTGTGCATGGCCGACCGTTCGACAATCGGTTTGCCGCCGGGGTCTGAGGGCAAGGTAAGAGGCGGCGGCAGTTTGGGCACGTTTGGAACTGCCGATTTGCGCGGAGGCAGCGTTTGCGTTCCCGAGATAATGCGGTACGAACGGACATTGCCGGCCTCGGCAGGAATGTAGCTTTCCAGCGGCATCCCCGATCGCAACAGCTCGATCGACTGGGAATCGAGCTGGATGATATACTCAACCCCCCCTTCCGGCAAAGGCTGCCAACTGGCATTGATACCCAAGGTCGCCGCAGCAACGCCGATCATCCATAGATTCATGGTTTTTCTCCGAATAGCTCGATTATCCCCATCCGACCGATCCCTGCAAGCATTGCAGGGCGCATTGTTCCTCCCTTCCTTGGGCAACTTCGCCCTGTGGTATGTTGCTTGCCGGCATCTCGGAACGGCTGGATGCTTGTTTACCCCCCCGCGAAGTGCTAGAATGCCGCCACATGGTCTTGTTCAATACGCTATGCTTGGAAGTGCGGTTTCCGTAAAAAACAGCACTTTCAGCACCAATATTCGCCTTCGGAATACGAATAACCGGGGCGGAGGCGTCGTCACTACTCGCAAATTCTGCGCAAAGAAAAGGAGATTCCCATGGTCGCGCGGCTTTTTGGTTTTCGTCGTATCCAAATCACCATCGCGGCGGTTGCCTTGGTCGCCGCAGGTTTAACTGCATCACTGGCGACGGCGGCGAGTCCGTTGGACAAGCTCGATACATCGCTCAAACTGATTCCCGAGGACGCTGCATTCTATTCGAGCATGTTGCGCAACCGGGAACAATTCGAGATACTGCGGAAAAGCAATGCTTGGACGAAAATCCAGCAGATGCCCGTCGTTCAGATGGGGCTTTCGCTCTATCGCGCTCAGATGACCGATCCGAACAGCGGTCCCGCCAAGGTTGAAGTTGCGTTGCAAAATCCCGAGACCCGCAAGATCGTCGATCTGCTGACCGGCATGGTTTCCGAGGAAGTCTTCATTTATGGCGACGACACCAGCGTTAATTTCTTCGAGCTTGTGCAGAATATCGCAGGCGCCATGCGTTATGGACCGACCATCATGCAGGTGACCGGTCAGACCGAAGGACACGATCCTGGTCAACTCCAAGCGATCATGCTGCTGTCGGCGCTGGCCGAACATACCGACTTGATCGATGTGCCGAACTTGGTCATGGGCTTTAAGGTGAAGAACAAGGATCTGGCCAAAGAACAGCTCATCAAGCTGGAAACACTCGGCAACATCTTGCTTGAAGGCAATGAGAAAACCAAGGGACATTTCAAAAAATCAAAGGTCAACAACTACGATTATCTCGTTCTGGAACTCGATGGCGGCATGGTGCCCTGGGACCAGGTTCCGGTCGACAAGCTCGCGGAAATGGAAGCTGAAGAGGGTGATGCTCAAAAAGTGATCGACCGGCTCAAGGAGCTGAAATTGGTCGTTGCCTTGGGCATTCGCGAGGATTATCTGATTGTCTCGATCGGTTCTTCGCTCGACGCGCTCGAAAATTTGGGCGGCAGCGATCGGCTGATCGACCGGCCCGAGTTCAAGCCCCTGGAAAAACTGGCCGACAAGCGGATTACATCGCTCGGATATCTCAGCAAGGAACTGAGCGAACAGATCAATAATCAGGACGAACAAATCGACGATCTTGTCGAGCTGGTCGAAAAAGTGCTGCCGGCGGCCCATCTGAGCAATGAGCAAAACGAACGAATCCAGAAGGATGTTGCGGGCATGGCCGACGATATCAAAGCCATGATTCCCGAAAGCGGCGCTGCCGTGAGCATCAGCTTTTTGACCGACCGCGGTTTGGAAGGCTATCAGTACGATTGGAGCGAACACGGCCGGATCGACGGCTCGAAATCGCTCAGCCTGCTGGAACACGTCGGCGGCAATCCGTTGTTGGCCGTCGTGGCCCGGGCGAAAATGCAAACCGAGGATTACGAGCTGTTGGTAAAATGGATCGGCACGGCTTACGGTTACGTCGATGATCTGCTGTTGCCGAACATGCCCGAGAGCGAGCGTGAAAAGGCGAGAAAGTTCCTCAAGGACGCCGTGCCGCTGTTCCAGCGACTGGATAAAGCCAACCGAGAGTTTCTCATTCCGGCACTTAAAGACGGTCAATCGGCTTTGGTGATCGATGGGAAACTGGCGAGCAAGCAATTTGCCGCCGCGTTGCCGGCCACGGAAAAACCGATGCCGATGGTCGAGCCGGCCATCGTGCTCGGCGTCAGCGACGCCAAGCTGTTGAAAAAAGCTTGGAACGAGTATCGCGAGATTGCAAACGCCTTGATTGATGTGGTGCGCAAAACCGAGGGAAGCAACGTGCCCGCGAATATTCAAATTCCCGCGCCGCAAGCCGAAAAAAGCTCCTCGGGCGAAATTTTCAGCTACGTCTTGCCGAAGGAATGGGGCGTCGATGAAAAGATCGTTCCGAACTTCGGGCTCGCCGAGCATGTGGCCGTGTTGACCCTCTCGCGCGATCACACCGAACGTCTCTTGAAAGCGACGGCGCCCAGCGTCGGCGGCGTCATCGAGAAAGCCGACCGTCAACGGGCCGCCGCCTGTTGGTTCAATTGGGCGGCGTTGTTGGACACGGCTTCGCCCTGGATCGATCTGGCCGCCGAGCAGGCCATGAACGCAAAAAATGTCGAGAGCGACCAACGCAAGGCCATTCTCGAACAAGTGCATACTGCCGTGGAAGTTTTGAAAACGGTGCGCGGCATCACCAGCGAAAGCTATACGGAAGGCGAAGCGATGGTGAAACATACGCAGATTGAAATTCGTGATGTTGGGAACTAGCGGTGCATCATTATTCCGTTAAATCGTTTCTTTGAAGGAGCCTACTGATGTCGTTGTTACGCGGTCTTGCTTTCGTAGGTGGGGTATTGTCGTGCGTTTCCGCGGCTTTCGGCCAAAAGATGCCGAACGGCATGCCGCCGATTTCTCCGGCTGCGGCCGCCGCGGCAATGCAAATGCTCTCCGGCCCGCCGCCGTTGGTCTATCTTGTCACCCAGAAGCCGGTGCAGCAGGATATCAAACTCGACAAGGCCCAGATGCAAAAGCTGCAAGCCAGTCAGGCGAAATTCGCGGCCGTTGGACTGAAGCTGTTGCAAGCCAAATCGCCCGACGATATCAAAAAGCCGCTCGAGGATGTTGATAAGGAAGTGCTTGGCGTCCTCAAGGAGGAGCAAGTCAGCCGCTTGCAGGAGATCTCCTTGCGCATCCAAGGCCCGCCGGGCTTGCTGTCGACGGAAGTCTCGAAAAAACTTGATTTGACCGAGGAGCAAACGGAGAAGCTCAAGGAATTATCGAGCAAGGACGGCAAGAAAGTGCCCGACATCCTGACCGAGGAGCAGATGGAAAAGCTGCACGAACTGCTTGGCAAAACCTTCAAAGGCAAGGTTGATTGGCCGCCGACCAATCTGCCGGGATTGCCGGGCGGCATGACGATGCCGAAGAAGTAGTCGATCTATCGCGACAAAATAAAAAAATGGGCGACCGAGGCGAGTGTTGCTTGCCTTCGGTCGCCCTTTTGTTTTCTCGGAACAGATCAGCCGTTCACCCGTTGGGCGGCCCATTGCTTTTCCATCGCTTTGCCCAAGGCTTCTTCGGCCTCGGCAATGCGCCCCGATCGCTGACAGATCAAGCTCATTGCCATGAAGCTGAACGGATCTTCGGGATCGAGTTCACAGACCCGTTTGGCATGTTCGACGGCCTCGTCCGGCCGCCCTAGTTTGCCGTAAAAAACGCCCAAGGCGGCGTGCGCGAGGGTGAAATCAGGATTGGAAACCAAAATATCTTCCAATTTGCTGACGGCTTCTTCTAGTTTTCCGTCTTGTTGCAGTCCGATCGCCTCATCATATAGTTGGTCGGCCGTGGCCATAAAAAAAACTCCAAGGATGGGGGAATGCTATCTAAGACTCTTTATTTTATACGAAGAGAAGGCCAAAGAAAAGGACGCCTGCCGGGCTGCCGTGAGGGCTGCAAAGTCGCTAAAAGTAGGTCATTCTGAGCATAGCGAAGAATCTATGGGAGCCTATACAAGTCCCAATACGCCAACGAGATCCTTCGCTTCGCTCAGGATGACCTTTTCGCCTCCCCCAGGGCTTTATGCCCTCTTGGCCCCTTGTTCAATGTGCTTTTCTCGGACAAAATTAAAATAGATGTCCAGCAACCATTGTCGGCGGCATATTTATCCCTCCTTGGCAATGGCGAACGCAACAGGAAATCATCAAGATCGGAGATTCATCCATGCAAATCGTGGTTCTCGACGGCTATGCACTGAATCCGGGCGACATGAGCTGGGACGATCTTAAGGCTCTTGGAACGACCACGATTTACGACCGAACGCCGACGACCGAAACCGCAGCCAGGGCTGCGGATTGTGAAATCGTGCTGACGAACAAGACCGTGCTTACGCGCGAAATCCTCGAACGATTGCCGCATCTGCGTTATGTGGGCGTTTTGGCCACGGGTTATAACATCGTTGATGTCGTCGAGGCGCGCCGGCGCGGCGTCGTCGTGACCAATGTGCCTGATTATGCGACGATGTCGGTCGTGCAAATGGTGTTCGCCCATCTGCTGAACCTTACGTTGCGCGTGGCGGATCACGGTCGTGGCGTTTCGGCCGGCCGGTGGACGCAAAACAAGGATTTCGCCTACTGGGACTACCCGTTGGTCGAACTGGCCGGGCTGACGCTGGGCATCGTCGGTTTCGGGCGGATCGGCCGCGCCGTGGCAACGGCCGCTCAGGCATTCGGCATGAACGTGCTGGTCCATACGTCGCATCCGCCGCGTGAAACGCAGGGACGCATTCAGTTCGTCGGGCTCGACGAACTTTTCCGGCAAAGCGACGCAATTTCGCTGCATTGCCCCCTGACGCCGACCACCCAAAAGTTGATCAATGCCGAACATCTGGCGATGATGAAACCATCGGCCTACTTGATCAACACGGGACGCGGTCCGCTTGTGGACGAAGCGGCATTGGCCGCCGCGCTCAATGCAGGCCGCCTTGCGGGAGCGGGACTCGATGTGCTTTCAACCGAGCCGCCGCCGGCCTCGAACCCTTTGATGACGGCCAAGAATTGCTGCATTACGCCGCACATCGGTTGGGCAACCAAGGCTGCCCGGCAACGGCTGCTCGACGTGGCCGTTGAGAATGTGCGAGCCTTTCTTGCCGGTCGGCTGCAGAATGTGGTCAACGGGTGATCCGCATTTCACACTAAAATGCGCGGGGCCAAGCAAACCGATTCTTTATTGCGTCCTGC
>CAZNMP010000042.1:0-11699 GCA_964573875.1 uncultured Planctomycetaceae bacterium
AGGACCATGAATCCGAATACGATCGTGAACAAAAACGAAAGACGCATAATAAACCCGACCGCCGAGGCCGAGACATAGTAGGGCCCCAGACCGAACGTAGCTTGGGCCAAGGCGTTGGCCACCGAGGGCACCAGGGCATCGATCCAAATGTTGCCTTTGGGAGGGGCCAACGTATCGTCACCAGGCGCGGAATCTCGATCCAGAAGCAGTAGGAATGGAAGCCAAAACAACGCGCCGACCGAATAGCGGACACCATTGACCGTCCAGGCATCAAGCGTGTTCGCGAAATAACGCAAGAATATGGGGATGAGC
The DNA here is from genome assembly GCA_964573875.1 of uncultured Planctomycetaceae bacterium. Classification (GTDB taxonomy): domain Bacteria; phylum Planctomycetota; class Planctomycetia; order Pirellulales; family Thermoguttaceae; genus CAYWGR01. Next base: position 313 of record CAZNMP010000042.1, read on the forward strand.
GCGAAACCGACAACCGACCCCGCCAAACAGAGGGAAACGCCGACCGGCCCTCTCCCCGATGCCTTCCATGACTCGTAATTCGCAGTTTTCATTAAAATCGCCAATAGATAACAAGGCGGCAGTTCTCCGAACTCGGAGATCGTGCCTATTTCATAGTAACTTCCAGAGTGTTAGACTATCAAGCGGTCTTTCGTGCGTCGTTCAATTTTAGCCGATTAGCGAAAATCAAACACTTAACCTCAGAAACGCGGCATCATGACAAAACCCCATCGCCAGAACGCCAGCCAGCTTTGGATGCGTCACGAAGCCTCGGGGCCATTTTTCATCGTCCATAATGCCTTGGTTCAGGCGGCTTGCAATAGCGGCGAATTTCACCAAGAGGCACTCGTCCACGGTATGTATTTGGGCCGAAAATTGCCACGAACCGTGTTGCCGGAACTTCGCTCGGTGGGCTATTCCAGTGCCGAACAGCCCCAGCGGTGGGGAACTGCATTGCACTGTAATGAAAGTCTGGAGCTGACTTTTCTGGAAAGCGGAAGTCTGGGTTTTGCAATCGACGATCATCAAGCGATTCTTCATCCGAATGAACTGCTCATCGCCAGGCCTTGGCAGTGGCATAGCTTTGGCAGCCCGAATTTCAGTGCCTGCCGCATGGTTTGGTTGAACCTTGATCTAGGAATGCGCGAGCCCCACGAGCCTTGGCATTGGCCCGACTGGATCGTATTGAGTCCAAAAGACATCCGCGAGCTGACCCATATTCTGCGTCACAATGAATATCCGGTATGGCCGGCGGATCGGAGAATGCAAACGTGTTTTCAGGAGCTTCGGCGCGCCGTGGCTGAAAAAACAGTGGAATCCTGCGTTTCCACGCTCGTGGTGCGGATCAACGAGTTCTTCCTGCTATTGCTGGAAACCCTGCAAAGCAAAGCGCCCGAGCTCGACGCTTCGCTAAGTTCGGCCAAGCGCACGGTACGGCTTTTTTGGAATGCACTGTTGGGCGACGATCGTGCATTGACCTCGGAATGGACCGTGCCCGGCATGGCCAGGCAATGCGGGCTGAAAAGGGCCCAATTCGCCAATCTGACGCGCGAACTGGTGAACTTGGCCCCCGCCCAATATCTGCTGCAATGTCGCATGGAGCGTGCGGCCCAGCGGTTGCGCGAGTCTCCCGACGCGTCGGTCACGGAAATCGCGCTGGACTACGGTTTTTCGTCGAGCCAGTATTTCGCCACGGCATTCCGCCGATCCTTCGGTTGTTCGCCTCGCGATTATCGCGAGAGAGCATGATTCTCAAGGTGCTTCGGGGAAAGGGGCGAGCTGCCCTGCACATTTCCCGAATTCAACGATGGATTGGCCCTGGTCTTGGGGGCGGGGGGCTTCCCTCGCAGGCCGGTCTTTCTTAGCATGAAGGGATGGAAAGTCCAGAAAAAGGCATATCGCTCGGTTCATCCCCCGTCGAGAAGGGGCATTTTGCCTGGCAGGGCTTTTTGCTCACCCTGATAGCCGCGCCGCTGTTCGGACTGATTTGGGCTTGGGTTGCCGAGGTGATCCAGGCCTATTTCGCGCCCCTCTTCCTGTTTCCACTTCTGCTGGGAGTTTTTGCCGGAATTAGCATCGTCGCCTTGGTCCGATTTGCCCAAATCGGGCATCGCCCCACAATTTTTCTGGCCGCGGTGCTGTGCGGCGTCGTGGCGGCCGGAGGATTGCATTTTCTTTGCTATTGGACGGCCTATTACGGCCCCGCGCCTGCAAGCGGTGCGAGTACGGCCGCGGGCCAGGATTTTTCGGCACTGATTCGCGATCAAATGCGGCCAAGCTTCGGCGAGTACATGGCAGCCCAGGCGCGACGCGGTCGGCCCATGCCCTTCGGTTTCATCGTGCAAGAGGGCTGGGCTTGGCTGAGTTGGGGGATCGACATGCTTTTGACCATCACGGGAGCCGTGATCGTCATCCTGCCCGCCGTGCAATTGCCCTACTGCAATCGTTGCGGAACTTGGTATCGCACGATTCGCAGCGGCAAGATCGATTCTCCGACGGCGCTGCGTCTTGCCGCATTGCTGGGGGTCGAGGGAATCGATCAAATGCACGCGCCGCGTTATCGGCTTTCCTCCTGTCAGGGCGGCTGCACGGCTACGCGCTGCGAGTTGTCGTGGGAAGAAGATGCGGAGGGAACCGTGGATTTGGCCCACGCATGGCTCGATCCCGCCGGCCGAAGCCGTGTGGTGGACGTTCTCGACGGATTGGAAAACAAAAAATCCCCTGCCGAGAACGGCGGCTGAGTGGTTGCAAAGCCGCGAGCAAGCTTTTTCTAATCCCCAATCCCTAGCCCCTAATCCCTAGCCCCTAGTTATGTCTGAAATCATTGGCATCGGCACCGATATCACGGAATGTTTACGGATCGCCCGCATGATCGAGCGTCACGGCGAGTTGTTCATCGACCGCGTCTACACGACCGAGGAAATCCGCTATTGCCAGAATCGCAAGCAGACCACCCAGCACTTTACCGGCCGCTGGGCAGCCAAGGAAGCAATTCTAAAGGCCCTGGGCACCGGCTGGCGCAAGGGCATTTCGTGGCGCGATATCGAGATTCGCAACGAGCCGGGAGGACGCCCGGTAGTGGCCGTGCGCGGAGGCGTCAAAGATGCCGTCGAACAATTGGGAGTGACCGAAATTCAGGTGAGCATCTCGCACTGCCGCACCCACGCCACGGCCATGGCAATTGCCCTGGGTCGCGAGAAAAAAGAGTAACCATCGGCTATTTTCTCTTTTTCGCGCCGGCAGGATCGGTCGGCACCGAAAGCGCCACATCAGGCTTCACGGTCGGCGGCGGGGTCGTGAAAAGATCCGTCTGCCGGTCGCCGAGTTGGTTGAACACGCGGAAATGCAAGCTAGAGGCTTTGTTCGCCGACTTGTAAAACTCCACCAGGGCATTCAACTGATCCACCGCGGAGTTCATCAGATCCAACTGCTGCTGTGCGGCCGCCTTGTTGGGATTCTTGGGGTCGATCTTGTCGAATGTCAACGTTTGAAACTGGTTGCGTTTGTTGAAGAAATTGAGCGCCTGTTGTTCCGCAAGCTTTTGGTTGTAGGGCATGAGGCTATTCTTGCCCGGCAAGGTCCAAAGCAAGGTTACTTCGATCTGGATGCCCTGCGGTTTCACGTCGAATCCGATCCGCATGACCAGTTTCGACAGCTTCGGCTCGGGGAATGTAATGTCGATCTTGCCCTTGGGGCTGATGGGCTCGCCCGGTCTGATTAAGCATTTTGGAAATGTCCCGCTAAAGCCCGTGACCTGCAAACGCAAGGCATCCGTCTCCGGCAGATTCTTCAAAAGCGGCAATTTCGTCCGATACCCGCGATTGTCCCAATCCAGAAGGATTGCATCCACGGCTTGCGCTTTGTGCAGGGGCACGAAGCGGTTCGAGTCGCCCAGGTTCAACAGCAGGCCGCAATTGCCAAGAACGCCGACCGGTATTTCCGTTTCGACAGGCAGCCAGCGGAAATTTAGCACATCTTGGTCGAGAGACAACTTCGCCACGTCCACCGTTTTGGCTGCTTCACCTTTTGCCTCTGAGGAACAACGGATCATCCAAGCGTTCGTGTTGTTGGTATCTCGTTCGAGGCGGAAATTTCGATTGCCGCGTAGAATGTTGTCGCCGCCGACCAACGTGATTGCCAACGATGCGGCCTGTTGAGGCGGAATCTTGCCAAGCGCCACGGGACTATCCGCCGGCGAGGGCTTGCCCTCTTCCGACAAAGGCGGCAGGTCGATCGCGCCGGAGATCGCGGCTAGGGGATCGACCTTTTTCGGCGGCTCGGGGTTCGGCTTCGGCGGCTCCTGCTTGGGAGGCTCTTGTTTGGGCGGCTCTTGCTTCGGCGGCTCCTGCTTGGGAGGTTCTTGTTTGGGGGGCTCCTGTTTCGGAGGCTCTTGCTTCGGCGGTTCCTGTTTGGGCGGTTCGTTCTTCGGTGGCGGCGGCGGCGGTTCTGGTTCCGTACTGCGCGGATGTTGCGGCTGCATCACGGGGCCTGTGCGTACCCGGGCGATTGGCGCGCGCAGGCTTTTGAGCTGCGCCTGCCTCCACCAAGCGGCTCCGACGATGGTCAACACCAACAGAAGCAATACAGCACCGGCGGCCAAGGCGGCGATCCGTTGGCGCGAGGCCACCAACGGCGCCCACCATGCTTTTTTATCGGAGGCCAGCACTACCGCTTTTGATTTTCCGCTTAGCGAACTCAGGGCCTTGCCGCTGTTGCCTTTTTGGCTTCCGTTTTTGCTGACTCCCGAAACGCTGTGGCTTGCCTCGTCGATCTCAATGTTGAAAATATCGCTGTTGTCGGGTTCTTCGAGCGGTTTCGCCCTGGGCAACGAACGTTTTTGCGAAGGCGCGGTTTTTTTACAATTCAATAAAGCCTGACTTACTTCAGCGGCGGTCTGATAGCGATCTTCCGGCTGTTTCGCCATCATCTTCAGGCAGGCCGCCGCTAAATCGGCGGGAACTTTGGGCCGCTCTTTGCGGATGTCGGGCGGATCTTGCGTTTGATGCTTGAGAATGCGTTCGTGCAACGTTCCTTGCGGGAACGGAGGATGGCCGGTCAAAAGAAAATAAAGCGTACATCCCAGCGAATAAATATCGGCCCGGCCGTCGAGATCGGGGCTCTTCAAGGCCAATTCGGGCGACATATAATCGACCGATCCCAGCACGCGGTCGTCGCCCAAAGAGACATCCGAGTCTTCGCCGCCAAGCCGGGCCAGTCCGAGATCAAGTATCTTCACGACGCCTTGCCCCGTCACCAGCAGATTCGACGGCTTGATGTCGCAATGGATCATCTTCCGCTGATGGGCATGGTCGAGACCGTCGGCCGCCTGGCGGATGTAATCGGTCGCACGCTCGACGTCCAGAGGGCCGTCGCGATCGATCATGTGTTGCAGATCCTCGCCTTCGACATACTCCATGACCAGATAATACCGATCGCCCTCGTCGTCGATGCTGTAGGCGCGGACGATGTTCGGATGGTCGAGAGCGGCGACGGCCCGGGCCTCGGCAAAGAAACGTTCGAGCGAGACGCGATCCTTGCTTACCTGCCGGGAGATCGTCTTCAAGGCGACCCGGCGGTTCATGGTGACATGTTCGGCGAGAAAAACGCCGCCCATGCCGCCGCGGCCGAGCAATTCGATCAGACGGTATTTCCCCAGAAAGAACGAGCTACGGCCTGCCAGAAGTTGCCCTGCCTGCCAACGGCTGATAATGTCCTGTTTTGCCAGATTGCGGGCAATGGCGGTAGGATCCTCGGTGTCGCCGGCTACACGGCGAGCCTCGGCCAACTGCGATGGCGTCAGCAGCTTGCTTTTTTCGAGCACTGCAAAAAATTCTTCCGCCGATATGACAGCCATCGTGGCATTCCGAGTGATCGACGCTGTACCAGAAGAGCCCCGCTATAGTATTAGCTTAACAACAACGTCGAAAAAACGCAAACGCCCCACCATCCTGGTGTAGTCGGCTACCCGATTTGCCGTGAAATCGCTCTTGCGGAGCCGGGGCGTTCCGGCTATCCTCCAGCCCCTCATCACTAGAATTTCCCTTGACAAACACGGATAAAAAGACGTTTTCCCGGCGACAACGGCTTCTGCTAGCGGCGTCGGGCGTAGGATTAGCGGCATTGCTTGCCTTGGCGACGATGCTCCGGCCAAGCCCTTGGGGACTTGGCACGCATCAACAACTAGGCTTTCCGCCCTGCACGTTTAGATTCGTGTTGGGGCGGCCTTGCCCGACCTGCGGCATGACCACGTCATGGGCTTATTTAGTGCGAGGAGAAGTGTTCAGCGCCTGCCGGGCGAATTCAACCGGCACGTTGTTGGGGATTTTGGCCCTGGCTGCCGCGCCTTGGCTGTTCGTTTCAGCTTGGCGAGGCACGTGGGCAGGTGTCGCGCCCACGCGCGACACAATGGCGTGGATTTCAGCGGCGATCCTGGTAATGATGTTGATCGAGTGGGCCATCCGCCTTATTGCGTCCTAAACAACCAATGATCCGAGGCCACGTCACCGATGCGAAGGGTTTGGTTGACGGGAAATCGGGAAATACGTTGTTCAACCGATCCTTGGCAACAATACATGCGGATAATCCAGTCTATTACGAAGCGAGGTAGTGCGATGAATCGTTCCTTGACTCGATGCGTTTTGGCGTTGGTCGTGGCTCTTTTGGGCCTTTTGCCGACGATTGGCTGTCAAGGTGCATTGGCGACCGCCATGTATTTGATCAAGGGAAACAACGTGGACCCCGACTTTCCCGGCCTTAAGGGCAAGAAAGTGGTTGTGGTCTGCCGCCCGATGGTAGGGCTTCAATATAACAATGCCAATGTGGCCCGCGATTTAGCCCTCCATGTGAACGAGTTGCTCCAGAAAAACGTGCCGAAGATCCAAACCGTCGATCAACGCAAAGTGACGCGCTGGACCGACGAAAACACGTGGGAGGAATACCCCGAAGTCGGCAAGGCCATGAAGGCCGACATAGTCGTCGGCATCGACCTGGAAGCGTTTAGCCTCTATCAGGGACAAACGCTCTACCAGGGCAAGGCCAACGCCACGATTCGCGTCTACGATTGCCATCAAGGTAATAAAATGGTCTTTGACAAGATCATTCCGCAGGCCGTCTACCCGCCGAATTCCGCCGTGCCCACCTCGGATCGGCTAGAAGGCGAATTCCGTCGCGAGTTCGTCACCGTGTTGGCCGACCACGTGGCCCGCTATTTCTACGCCCACGACCCCTACGCCGACATGGCGCAAGACTCGGTGGCTCACCGGTAGTGAAAAGCGTGGTCCACGGATAGTGCCGAGCGGTCGATGCCCTGTATTGCTTCTGGATAGTATCCTGCAGCCCTCCTTGTAATGACGGGGGGGCGAATACGCCAAATGAAACGGCCGCCCCACCCTAGAGAATTATCCTCTTCGATTGCCCCGGTTTCGGGCCGTTCTCTTTTCCGCGAACATTGACGGGGGGCCTCTGCGTATTTAACATAGAGGGGGCGGAGCTTGTACCGCCCTGATCTTGATTGTTGCCTCTTTCCGACAAGGTTTTCCACGATGTCTTTCCAACAACGTCTCTTGCCTTGGATGCCGTCCTTTGCCGTGATGCGATTCTGCCTGTTGGCGTTGTCGGCCGTGGGTGCGCTTTCCTGCGGAGCTTCACTGATGGCGGAGGATGAGGAAGAAAAGCCGGCCGCGAAGAAAGAAAAGAAAATACCAGCGCCCGAAGACCTTGTTTTGGAGACCAACGACGGGCTGCAGTTGACGATCACTTATTATGCCAGCCTGAAGGGCAAAAATGCCATTCCGGTCGTTTTGTTGCACGAATACAAACAGAGCCGCAACGATTACAAGGACCTCGCCCCTTCGTTGCAAGCCCTGGGCTATGCCGTGATCGTGCCCGATCTGCGCGGACACGGTGAAAGCACGCATCTGAAAGGCGCCCGCAAGGATGAAACCTTGAACGCGGCAAGCCTCTCGCCTCAGCAATTTTCGCTGATGGTCACGCAGGACATGGAGGCCGTCAAGGAGTTTCTCTGGGAACGCAACAATGAAGGCGAGTTGAATATCGACAAGCTGTGCATCGTAGGTGCCGAGATGGGCGCTTCGGTCGCGCTGAATTTTGCATTGGCCGACGCCGTCGTGCAAGACCGCAACCGCGTGGCACGACCCGACTACAAGGTGGGGCGTTTTGTAAAAGCATTAGTGCTGATCTCGCCCGAGCAGTCGTTCCGCGGATTGCCCATCAAGGCAGCCACGGCCTATCCGGCCATCCAACGCGACATTGCCATGTTGATCCTGGTTGGCCGGCAAGACGCGAAGGCGATGAAGGAAGCCAAGCAAATCCACAGCATTTTCGAAAAATATCATCCCGAACCCACCGGCGACAACGTCACCGACAAGAAAACACTCTTTTTCGGAAAGATGGACACCAAGCTGCAAGGCACGAAACTGCTCGATCCCAAGTTCAACGTGCCGGCCATTATCGCCGACTTCCTCCATCGTCGGCTGTCGAAGAGCGAGGAATCGAGAGATTGGACGTGGCGCGAGCGCAAAGTGCCCCACGAATAAGCCAATACGATCAAGAAAAGATACTGGGGGTGTCGTATCCGCAACCGCCGTGGATACAACACCCCTTTTTTATTTATCGCGACACCCAACGTCACTTCTTCGGCTCGCTTGCCAGCGATAACTTGCGGCGGAACATTTTGACTTTCTCGTTGACCATCGCCGGCACTTTCTGCTTGACGAGATTCACGCCGTCGAACCAGGCATAGGGCTCCTCATAGACGATGTGGCACTCGACCAGGATGCCGTCCGAAGGATCCAAAAGCCGCGTAATTTTGGCGTAGCCGCCGGCATGATCAAAAGGATGGGCAGCCCCCACTTTGATTTCAGCACGCTCGTCGCGCAGCAACGGACGCCACTGGTTCGGGTAGTCGGCGTCCTTGGCAAACCGCGAATCGACACGCGCCGCCGCTAAAATCGAGGTCTTGGACTGCGTCAAAACCGAAAACCGCGTAGTGCTAAGCTCAATACGCTCGAACAGGCGGAACGTGGCATAGGGGAATCGCTCTTCGTAGCCCGGCTTAACCTCGGCCGATATTTTCCGTGCCGCGAGTTCTTTTTCCGAGAGAATGCCCGACTCGCGCACTACGCGGTTTTTGCCTTCCTCTTTGGATTTCATCGCGGTTTCCAGAAAATCTTTCGAGGTCAAAACCTTCCAATCGCCGTGGGCGACGAACCATAGGTCGATAGCGCGGACGGCAGGGCCAGCTTCCTTCGGCGTGCCGATGGTGCGGATTTTCACCTCGACGGGCGCGTAAAACGATTTGCCCACAAGTTCCTCGACCGAGTCGCGGCCGTTTTGCGCCTTGGTCAAAGCGGCCTTTTGCGCGGCGGCGTCTAGCCCGTCGGCCAGGACCGGCGGCGGCAACTTGACCATTGTACCCCCGGACATCGAGATGCCTTTTTCCAGCAGTTCCTTGAAAACGGGGTTCTCGGCCGCGGTAACGGATGCGGCGCAAAGAATAAATGGCAACAAAAGCGAGTGCGCAAACTTCAAAAGGAAATTCATGGATCAATGACCGGAAATTGAATCAGGATTTTATATGCAACCCCTTACGGGAACAAAGCCATCAGGCTGTCGGCAAAAATCTTCATGCCTTGCGGATTGGGATGGTTAATGGCGTTCATGTGCAGTGTATTGTAAGGAATGCCCTGACGCCAGAGCCGTCCCCAACGCAACGAAGCGTCGGCCAATGCCACGCGATGTTTGGCGGCAAATTGCCGCAAGCCGGCCACGTAGGGACGCGGATCGGCGTCGATATCGCGCTGGCTGGTGAGCCCCATCCAGTCGGGCCGAACGTAATGCGGCGTCAAAATGATCCATTCGGCTCCGATTGCTTTGAAATCGGCTAGAAACTTGCCGTAGCTTTGCTCGACTTGCTCCGGCGACAGATAGGCATCGTTGACGAATTCGGAAACGATCAGATCCGGCTTTGCGCCGAGCACCTTCTCTTGATAATTATGCGGGCTGCCGGCCGGCTCTGCCAGAAAACTGGCCGTACTGCGTCCACCCCAGCCTTGGCTGACCAATTCGATCGTCGCCTTCGGGAAGCGTGTGCGAAGTTGCGCAACGAATTGCGACTGCCAACGGTTGCGGTCGGCGTCGGGCAGAAAACCGCCGTCCGTGACGCTGTCGCCCCAGGCGAGAATCTTCAGCCGGCCGCCCTCTTGCAATTTTTGCATGGTTTTCGGCAGCAATTGCTCGGCCGGCGTGGGCGACGGCTTCGCCGGCTCGGGATACGACGTTTCCAAGATCGGATAAAGATGGCTCGGCTCTAATTTGCCAATTCGCTCGATGATGCAAATGTTGGCCAAACGGCGCTCATTAGTCCCAATCTGCGGCGGCACGGTCATCGTCACGGTCGGCTTGCCCTCACGCAGCTCCAAATGTCCCTGAGCGTTCAAGACAATCGAATCAATGCGCGGTGCAATGTGGCGATAGCTGATCCAAACAGGCTGGTCCTCGCGAATACGGCCGCCGGCCAAGCGTCCGATGGTGCCCCATTCGAGATCGGCCGCATAGTCTTTGCCGAGTTCAAGCCGTTGTGCATTGGCCTCTGGACCGGCACAAAGCACAAGGCTTTCCGGCACGAGAAAACCGCGTGCCGTGCATTCCTGGCATACCAAGCCGCGTAGCGGAGCCCCTTTCACCCAACCGGCCGTATTCGGATTGAACGCCGGCAGTCGATCATATTTCTCGGCCTGCACATCCACCATGACCGGCCGCGCTACGTCGAACATCGCCGTTTGCTCCTTCGGAAACTCCGTGGATGCCAACAACGTCGCTCGCACTTGCCAATCAGCAGTCAGCTTGAGAACAATCGGTGCTTTGTCGGCAGCCGAAACGGAGGTTTCTACATAGGCCGTCAACAGACATAACAGGAGAGGCATTCGGTTCATGGTAGGATTCCTAGGCAGGTTGCAAGTTCAAAGAGTTATCCTATGAAATTCATTGCACAACCGAAACCCCCCGCAAGCGTTGTTTTGCCCCTCGACAAACCCTTTTGGGGTGATTACACTTAATGTTTCTGTTAATGCGAAAACTGACGGTTCGAGCGAGGTTTTTTTCATGGACAACAAGCGTGTTTTCTTGAGCCAAAATGAGATTCCGACCGCGTGGTACAACCTTCAGGCGGATTTGCCGCAACCGGTGCCGCCGCCCTTGCATCCGGGCACGCATCAGCCGTTGACCCCCGCCGACCTGGAGCCGATTTTCGCCAAGGAATTGATTGCGCAAGAGGTCAGCCACGAACGTTGGATCGAGATTCCCGAGGCGGTGCGCAAGGTCTATGCGATTTGGCGCCCCACGCCCTTGGTTCGGGCGACGAATCTGGAAAAGGCCCTGAAGACGCCTGCTCGCATATATTTCAAGGACGAAAGCGTCAGCCCGCCCGGCAGTCATAAGCCCAACACGGCGGTGCCGCAAGCGTATTACAACAAGCTCGAGGGCATCAATCATTTGACAACCGAGACCGGCGCCGGCCAATGGGGCACTTCGCTGGCCTTCGCCTGTGCTTTTTTCGACATGGATTGCAAGGTCTTCATGGTTAAGGTGAGCTACCACCAGAAGCCCTACCGCCGCTCGATGATGCACATCTGGGGTGCCAGTGTGACGCGGAGGCCCTCAAACGAAACCAATGCCGGCCGGCAGATTTTGGCCGCCGATCCCGAATGTCCCGGTGCGCTGGGCATTGCCATCAGCGAAGCCGTCGAGGCCGCCGTCAGCCGTGACGACACCAAATACACGCTCGGCAGCGTTTTGAACCACGTCATGCTCCACCAGAGCGTGATCGGCCT
>CAZNMP010000043.1:0-11691 GCA_964573875.1 uncultured Planctomycetaceae bacterium
CTTGATGGTGTGCGGCGAAAGCGAACTGAGCTTCGCGCTGCTCACATCCGGTCGTACATCGTGTTGCTCGAACAAAATCACAACGCCCAGGGCAATAACGATCAAGGCCAGAGTTCGCATCGCATAATGGCCTGCCTGGGTCCAGGCATTATTGCCGGTAAACCAGTGCCGGCTGCCGATCAGATACATGCTCACATAAAGCATGACGATCAAGATCATCAGGAAGTAGGCTAAACCCGAAAGAGATAGCACGCCGTGGCTGAAATCGGAAAACTGCTGGGCAATGCTCCATTGCTTCAGGGCGAGCACAAATTGCCGCCCGCCGCTTCCGAAAATGGTGTCGGCCTGGGCCAGGTACACCAGCGGGATGTTGAAAGCCACACCCAAAACAAATCCGATCGTAATGTTGCTTGTCAGGAACGAGGCAATCACGCCGATAGCCAACATGGCCACGCCCACGAGCCAGTAGCCGATATACGTGCCCAGAAATAGCCCGAAGTCGAGCCGCGGCGTAATGGCGATCAAGGTGTCGGTGCTCGCCAAGTTGTTCAACACGAAATAGTTGCAAAGAAACGAGAACAACAGCGAGACGCTGAAGATCCCGACCGCTGCCAGATATTTGCCCAGTACGATGTCGAAATCGCGCGCCGGAATCGTCAGCAAGAGTTCGTCGGTTCCCTGCTTGCGTTCATCAGCCCAAATGCCCATCGTAATCGTGGGTATGAACACGAGCATGATATACGGGAACCAGAGACTCAACTGGTCCAGGTTGGCCAAATTGTTGCCGAAGAAATCGGGCACCCAAAACGCCGCGTAGGCCCCTAAGAAGACGAAGACGCAGATGAACAGGTAGCCTGTCGGGTTGGCGAAGTAACTGACAAAGTTTCGCCGAAAAACCGCCGTTAAAACGTTTGTGTTCATGGGAAACAGGGATATTAGGTATAGGGATTAAAGATTAGTTTCAAGCAACGGTCAACTCGCGGAATTTTACATCCAACGGCTTGCCGTCTTTCGTGAACTCCGCAATCGTGCCGTCGAAAACCAAGCGGCCTTCGTTGATGAACAGCAGTCGGCTGGCCATGGCCTCGACCTCTTGCAGAATATGCGTGGAAAGCAACACGGTTTTGCTCTCGCCAAGCTTGCGGATCGTTTCCCGCACTTCATGAATCTGGTTGGGATCCAAGCCGGCGGTCGGCTCGTCAAGAATGAGCACGTCCGGCTCATGCAGCAACACCTGGGCCATTCCGACGCGTTGCCGGTAACCGCGTGAAAGCTTTCCGATCGGCTTGCCGATCACGCTGCCCAACGAGCAAAGCTCAACCACTTTGGCGATGCGATCGCGTTTGCGAGCACCGACCAGGCCGCGAGCGTCGGCAAAAAAGCTCAACAGGCTGCGCGGCGTCATGTCGGCATAGAGCGGACCGTTTTCGGGCAAATAGCCGAGGCGCGCGGCGCCGGCCAAGCGGTCGGACGACATATCGAAGCCGGCAATCTTCGCCTCGCCCGCCGATTGGGCCAAATAGCCGGTCAGCAGCTTCATCGTGGTGCTTTTTCCTGCCCCGTTCGGGCCCAAAAATGCCACGACCTCGCCCTGATGAACTTGGAATGTGACGTCTCGAATGGCCGCGAACTCGCCATAAAACTTTGAAAGCCCCCGGGCTTCAATCATGGCGGGACCTTGCTGTTGGGTCATTGTATTTCGCTCCTGCTACAGTATATGCGGAGGGGAGACAACTTTGTCTGTCCGGTCTCCCTCCATTATTGCGTCCTTCATTGCTAACGAACCGTTCCGCGGCCAATCAGGCCGGCAGACTCGGCTAAAACAGCCGTGCTTGCGTTTGAATCTGGAACATTGGCAATGTCGGTATCAATGGCGTGCTCAACGCCGCCGGTTCTCCGGCTACACGTGAGAAAGAGAAAGATTATAACGGATGGCAATGCCATCCCATAGGCCAACCAGGCACGAAATGATCCCGCCTGGAAACCTCTTTCCCATTTAGTAGTTGCCGCAACAGCCAATATCTTGCATCTGCTGACCAAATTGGGTAAATAAGGTCAAAAAGACAAAATACGCGGGATATCATGCCCCCCAATCGCACGGCAAACCTAACAATTCGGGAACGACGCAGGGCACGGCGGTTGGCGATTTGGAATGGGGCCATCTGGGCTCTTGGCAATGGGCTGGCCAGCACAACGCTGCTGATCTATTTTGCAAGGGAATTGCACGCCGAACTGCTGGGGCTCAGCATCGGCTTCTTAGTGGCGATGCCGCAAATCGTCGGGCTATTGCGGCTTGGCGCCCCGGCGATGATCAACCGGCTCGGCAACCGAAAACAGTTCTGCCTGGCGACCTTTTTGCTTGGCGCCTTGGTACTTTTAGCGTTACCGGGCATTTGTGCGCCGGGCCGGCTCCCCTCACCCGCCACTTCGCGCTGGGCGCTGATCTTGCTTTGGTGTTTGTATCATTTACTCCAATATCTTGGCATGGTGGGCCTCTGGTCATGGATGGCCGATGTTGCTTCTTTGCCTATCCGAGGTCGGTTTCTCGGTCTTCGCGAGCGTTGGCTCGTGGCCGGTCAGGCGGCATCCGCGGTTGCGGCAGGATTGTTTGTCTGGGGTGTTTCACAAAACTACCCCAAGATACCGCCTTGGGTTCCTTACGGAATGATGGCAGCTCTGGGAGCGGTGTTTATGATTGCCGCCTTGGTTCCACTGATTTTGATGCCTGTGGCAGAAACAGACAAAGCGTCTGTTTCACGTGTATCACAGTGTCATCCCAAGCAAAACGAATGTCATCCTGAGCGAAGCGAAGGATCTCAAAAATCACGCCGATTCTTCGCTTCGCTCAGAATGACGTCATCCTTGTATCGCCTCCCGTTGTTAAGACCCTTCGTGGATACTCGCTTTCTGCGGCTTCTGGCCTTTGGTTGTTGGTTCTCGTTCTTCAACGGCGTAACGCAATCGGCCCAGAATTATTTCCCCATGCAGATTTTAGGGGCGTCGTTGTTTCTCTCGCTGGCAATGCCTACCGTGATGCGGCTCGGTCAGTTGGGCATCAGCCCTTGGATAGGAGCATTGGCCGACCGGTTCGGCAACCGGCCGGTGATGATCGTCAGCCAGTTGATCGTGGCGGCAGGCTTGCTCTGCTTTGCAGTCGCCTCGCCGGCGCGCTGGGGTTGGTTTATGGGAGCTTGGGTACTGTGGATTGCCTATGCAGGCTTAAACGTCTGCCTGCCGAACTTGATGCTGAAGCTTTCGCCCGAAAGATCAAATGGCCGCTATATTGCAGCTTTTTACGCGATCACCGGCCTATGCTACGCCGTAAGCACGATCGTCGGCGGTGTATGGGTGGATCAGTACCGCTGCGAAGTATTCTCGCTGCCCGGCGGCTGCGAGATCGGCTTTTTCCCTTGTCTTTTTTTCTTCGGCTGGGCCGCTCGCAGTTTAGGCGCGGCATTATTGCTGCTGGTGATCGAACCTACGGATCGCCATACCAGCTAACCATGTCCATGAGATAGGTCATTCTGTCAAAGATGAAGACATAAAACGGACGGAGCCAATATCAGAAAACCGCCTTACTTCCCGCAGTGCGGCTTTCCTCGCAAGAGAGATTGCCCCTTGCCAGAGATTATAAGTTGGATTTTCTTGTAGATGTCCCACAGATTCTTGCCCACTTTTTTGTCCTTGGTATGCCTAACTCGAGAGGCAATCCTGCTGAGTAGGTAATCCCAATCGTCCAACGTAAGCTCCACCGGCTGACTGGCTGAGATAGGCCGAATGGCATCGGCAAGGTCATCATTCAGGTCCATCAGGTCATCCAAAATTAGCTTCCGTTCGTCGTCGTTAATTTTCAGACCGACCTTTTCGTCGGACCCAATACATTTACGCCACCGCTGACGCAGGGGAACAGGCATATTGGCTCTCTCCTTCAGCCTTCATTGAACTATCGAAAAGCCTGGATGGCAAGTAATCAAATTGCCAAAAGAGACCAAATAGAGCCCCAGATTTTATATGTTATGAGGTAAACCCTAACTTATGGCCCTTTCTTATCCGTGTTCATCTGTGTTTATCTGTGGTTTCTCCCTGTTTTTTTGTGTTTCTTCGTCTTTTTGTGGCGTTCTTCGTAGGCCATGTTGTGTGGCATTAGCCGCCGGGGATTTCGACCATCGCAAGTTTCGGCAGTTCACGGCCGCCGGGCAAACGTTGCTTGATGCACGTCTCTACAACACGCATCAATTCGTCGTAGCGGCAGTTTTCACTGACTTGGAGCTGCACCTGCTCGAAGGGATTGCCCGGATCGGCAAATATGTCGCGCATCCTTCGCTCCAATGCCGGAAGGCCGGTGATTTGCGCGTCACCCAAGCCGAGCGAGGCGATTTCACCGCTTTTTGGATCGGCAATCACGCTGATCGTAAGTGTTTTAAGCGCGGCGGATTGGATGGGTATGCTGGACGGGACTGTGCCCACCGCAGGCCCCGGGCCGTTGTCGGGCGACGTTGCCTGCGGCATCCGCATTTTAAGTCCGCCTTCAAACGGAAACGGTTGAAATGTGAGGATGAAAAAAGCCAGCAATTGAAAGGCCATATCGAGCATGGCGGCCAGATTCAACTCGACTTCGTCCGACGATCGGCGTTTGCTCTTAGTCATGATCGAGGTCCTCCGTTTCCACCATAAGATTCGCAACCAGAGGCTAAGATTATTGCCCGAGGAGTATTCTCTTGCCCTGTCTTGTTTTCCTGTCAAAACGGCAGACTTCCGCCTGCCGAACTGGGTAAATATCTCGCCCGGAAGGAATCAATTCCATCTGGCCATGAATTTGCGAATGGCGTAAAATGTTGTCCAGTCGTCGGTTATCGTTGAGACTACACCTAGGAGGGGGCCGCGGCGGAAGATGGCACACAACTTGCACAATAACTGGGTTGGACCCTGCAAATGAGGCAAGCAAAGCCATGCTGGTCGAAACGCCATCACTACTGATCACCGACGATGACCCCGGTTTTCGGGAAACGCTCAGCGTTGTCTTCGAGCCGACGGGTTTTCGTACCCTGATGGCAAGCGACGGAGAAGAGGCCCTGAAAATCGTCCGTAGCGAAACGGTCCACGTGGTTTTGCTGGACATGCACATGCCCAAGCTCACCGGATTGGAAACGCTTCGGATGCTGAAGGAGTTTCGCGCGATGTTGCCTTGCATCTTGCTGTCGGCCCAGCTCGACGAGCGGACGATTGAACAGGCATTGCGGGCACACGCCTATTCGGTGCTTTCCAAAACCGTGACGGTGGGGCAAATCACCAACGCCGTCCGACAGGCATTGCAACGTACCTACGCTTGGCACGGATGACATGGCGAAAGTTCTTGTAACGGGAGCAAGCGGCTTTATCGGCACCCACCTCGTCGCCGCACTGACGGCCCGGGGTGATGATGTTTCCTGCCTCGTGCGAAGAACTTCCAAGGTCGAGCCCTTGCAAACGCTTGGCGCAAAGCTGGTCTATGGCGACGTGACCGATCCCGGTTGCCTGCCCTCGGCCGTGGCCAAACAACAGGTTGTCTATCACCTTGCCGGCCGCACGTTGGTTCTCAATAGCCGGCAATTCTACGAGGTCAACCGCCGGGGCGTCGCCAACGTGGCCAAGGCATGCGCCGGCCAAGAGACGCCGCCGGTGATGGTTTATGTCTCATCGCTGGCAGCCGCGGGCGCGGCGGTTGACGGCCGCCCGCGTATTGAGTCGGATACTCCCGAGCCGGTATCGCATTACGGCCGCAGCAAGCGATCGGGCGAACATGTCGCCGAGGGTTTTGCCGAACGCATACCGATCTCGGTCGTCCGGCCGCCGATTGTTTTGGGCGAGGGCGACCATCTGGCTTTCCCCATGTTTCATTCGATCTTGCGTCTCGGCGTACACATGGTTCCGGGATTCAAGCCGCGGCTCTTCTCGATGATCCACGCCGACGATCTTTCGCAACTGCTGATACTTGCGGCCGAGCGCGGCCGTCGGTTGCCGCCGTTGGGCCGTCCCGGCGACCAACCCGGACAAGGCTACTACTTCGCCGCTTGCGAACAGGATCTGAACTACGCCGATCTCGGCCGCTTGATTGCAGAATCGATGGACCGTCGGGTGATCATCATTCCCACGGCCCTACCGGTGATACGCACCATTTCCGCCGTCGGAGAAGTAATTTCTCATGTCCGACAACACCCGTTGTTGATGAACCTCGACAAAGTCCGTGAAATCGAAGCGGGATCTTGGATCTGTTCCGCCCAAAAGGCGCAGGAAGAACTAGGCTTTGAAGTCGCCGCCCCGCTGATTGCCCGACTCCGCCAGACCGCTGAATGGTACAAACGCGAAGGGTGGATATGAGAGGAGGGACTAGGGGCTAGGGATTAGGGATTAGGGATTAGAATGACAGCAATTGCTCTCACATCTAATCTCGTTCTGAAATCTAATCTCGTTCCGAAGCTCCGGCTTCGGAACGCTACGCAGAGACAGCCAAACCAATAAGTGATGAACTTCCTACGCGTTGCCGAATGCTACGCGATCCGCTTCGAGTAGATTACTTTATCATCATTCGCGGCGTAGAAATCTTTTAATAACGCTTCCTGGCTGTAGCCGCAGCGCAAATAGAAGCCGCGCGTCGGCGCGTAATCGCCCCGGTTGGATGTTTCGATGTAAACTTGCCGGCCGCCGCGTTCACAGATTAACTCTTCGGTGCGGTCGAGCAAAAGCCGGCCGAATTTTCGGCCTTGCTGCGTCTTATCGACTGCGATCCAGTAGAGATCATAGCTGGCGGCCGTTAATGCAATCGGGCCGTAGCAAGTATATCCGACCGTGCGGCCGTTTTCCTCGGCAAACACGAAAAAATACTCGCTCGCATCGCCGCGTTTCAACCGCTCATCAACCAGCTCCACTGCCACGTCAATTTCCACGGACGAAAATACGCCGGTCGAAGCGACTAGTTGCCGAACAACGTCGCGATCCTCGGGCCGAACCTCGTAGCGAAGCGTAAGGGAAGAATTCGTCATATCCATAGATGCAATTCTTGACTAGGCGCCGCCGTCGGCCGGCAAGCGGGCGGGGACAGGCAGCTTGATGGTGATTTGCGTTCCGCGGCCGACTTCGCTCTGTAGGCTGATGCGGCCTCCGTGCCCCTCGATGATTTTCCGCGTGGTGGGCAATCCTAGCCCCGATCCCCCGCTTTTCATCGAGAAAAACGTATTGAATACTTTGCTCTGCGTGTCGGCATCCATGCCGCAGCCTGTGTCGATCAGGTCCAATGCCACGCCGTCGGGCGTTCCGTAGGTGCGCACAACAAGCTGGCCGCCGTCGGGCATCGCCTGTTCGGCATTCAGAATCAAATTGAACAGAGCCCCGTGAAAAGCCTCACGATCCAGAAGTACGGTCGGCAAATTGCCCGTGAGATAATCGACAACCTCGACCTTGGCTTCCGCGGCCCTCGGACGATAGAAGTCCAACACCTGGCCGACTTGCACGTTGAGATCGCTCGGCTGAAGGTTCAACCGATGGGCCTTCGTGAACCGAAGGAAATTATCCAGCAAATCCTGCAATCGCGTGCATTCCCGCTGGACTAATTCGACTTTCCTAAGCGCCCGGCGATCACGAGATGCGTCGGAATCGCGAAAATCCTCCGCCAGAAGCTCCATGTTCATGCGGATGGTCGAGAGCGGATTTTTGATTTCGTGCGCAAGCCCGCCGGCCAATCGCGCAATCTCCGTGTACTGATCGACCAGTCGTTGATTGAGATCGGCGTTGTTCGACATGGGTAAAAAAGAGAATAGGGATTAGGGATTGGAGATTAGGATCGCAGAGGCAATCTAATCTTCAATCCTCTAATCCCAAGTTATCATTTCCCTTAGTTGCCGCCGTTTTCCTTTTGCTGCGCTGCTTGCTCACGCAACACGGCCTTGCGGCTGAGTTTAACCCGGTCTTGATCGTCGATGGCGATGACCTTGACCTGCATCTCGTCGCCCACCTTGCAGACGTCCGAAACGCTGTTGACGTAGCCGTCGGCCAGTTCGCTGATGTGGCACAAACCGTCCTTGCCGGGCAGAATCTCGATGAACGCACCGAAATCTTTGACGCTGGTCACGCGGCCGTCGTAGATCCGGCCGACTTCGACCGAAGCCGTCAACGCTTCGACCTTCTTCATCGCTTCCTTCGCGCCCTCGGCGTTGAAGCTGGCGATGCTCACCGTGCCGTCGTCGTCGACTTCGATCAACGCGCCGGTGGTCTCCTGGATCGAACGGATCATCTTGCCGCCCGGGCCAATCAATAGGCCGATCTTTTCGGGATCAATGTGCGTCCGCAACAAGCGCGGCGCCCACGGAGAAATTTCCGAACGAGGACGCGGAATCGCACTGAGCATCGTGCGAAGAATCTCGATACGCGCCTCACGCGATTGCTTCAGCGTTTCGCGGACGATCTCTTCGCTGATGCCGGCGATCTTCAGGTCCAACTGGATGCCGGTGATGCCGTTTTGCGTGCCGGCCACCTTGAAATCCATGTCGCCATAGTGGTCTTCGTCGCCGATGATGTCGGTCAACAGAACATAGCGATCGGACTCTTTAACCAAGCCCACCGAAATGCCGGCCACGGGGTTCGTGATCGGAACGCCGGCCGCCATCAACCCCAGCGTAGCGCCGCAAACGCTGGCCATCGAGCTGGAACCGTTGCTCTCCAAAATGTCGGAGATAATGCGGATCGTGTAGGGGAAAGCGTCGGGCTCAGGCAGCACCGGCTTCACGCTTCGCTCGGCCAACGCGCCGTGGCCGATCTCGCGACGGCCCGGTCCGCGGATCGGACGCACTTCGCCCACCGAGAACGACGGGAAATAATAGTGCAGCATGAACTTCTGCGAATATTCATCGATCAGGCCATCCACCCGTTGCTCGTCGCGGCCGGTGCCCAACGTGACCGTGACCAACGATTGCGTCTCGCCGCGTTGGAACATCGCCGAACCGTGAACGCGAGGTAGCAAATCGACTTTGCACGAGATGGGACGAAGCGTTTTGAAATTGCGGCCGTCCGGTCGCGTGCCGGTGAGGATCTGATCGCGAACCACGCGCGTTTCCAATGCTTCCCAAGCCACGTCGAAAGCATCCGCGGTAACCGCACCCTCGGCTTTCGGATCGGGAATCGTCTCGGCCACGGCTTGTTTCTTAATGGTGGCGCGGGCCTCGTTGCGGACCAGCTTGCCTTCGATCTGCATCGCCGCTCGCAAGGCATCGTAGTATTTCGAACGCAGTGCGGCCAATAACCCGTTGTCGGTTACCGCTTCGTATTGCTTCTTAACGGTGCCAACCTTGGCGGCCAGCTCTTCCTGCATCTCGCAAATCTCGCGGATGCAATTATGTGCGAAGACAATGGCGTCGGCCATGCGGTCTTCGGGCATTTCGCGGGCAAAACCCTCGATCATCAAGATCGATTCCTTGCTGCCTGATACAACGAGGTCCAGGTCACTCTCTTCCAAGGCGTCGTGCGTCGGGAACGGAACGAATTGGCCTTCGATGCAGGCCAAGCGAATGGATCCGATGGGGCCCAGGAACGGCAGCGGCGAAATCGTCAGCGCGGCCGAGGCGCCGTTCATCGCCAACACGTCGCCGTCGTTCTGGCGATCGCTGGCCAAAACAAACGACTGGATTTGAACTTCGTCGCGGAAATCGTCGGGCCACAGCGGACGGATCGGACGATCCATCAAGCGGGCCGTAAGCGTTTCCTTGGTGGTCGGACGGCCTTCTCGCTTTAAGAAACCGCCGGGGAACTTGCCCGCTGCCGCCACGCGCTCACGATAATCACAGGTCAGAGGAAAGAAATCGCCCGGCCGCGGTCCGCCCGCGGCAACTGCCGCCAACACGACCGTTTCGCCATACTGCACCAAGCAACTCCCCGCAGCTTGCTTGGCTAACTCACCTGTTTCAATAGAAAGAATAGAGGCTCCAATCTGGCGTTCAACACGTACTTTCAAGATTCGCTCCTACCTTCATCTGGATTCGAATTGCAGCGCAAAGCGGAAAGGAAAATAAAGAACGAGCAGCAGCCCATGGCGCATTCCATGCGCGCAACACCAAGGGCTGCCGGACTCCACTCGTGAAACTCCACGAGCCTTTACCGCCAGGGGTGTGAGAACACCGACTCGGATTACTTGCGGATATCGAGACGGCGAATGATGTCGAGGTAACGCTGTGGATCCACCTTCTTCAGGTAGTCCAACAGCCGCCGACGGCGACTAACCAGCATCAATAAGCCCCGGCGACAAGCAAAATCACGTTTGTGACCTTGCAAATGGCCGGTCAAACTGTTCACTCGGGCCGTCAGGATCGCAATTTGAACCTCGGGAGACCCCGTGTCGGTCTTGCCGCGCTGGTATTCCCCGATCAGTTCCGTCTTTCGCTCTTTGGTAATGGTCATCTGTTACCGCGACTGCTCCACCTCGGTTGGCTCGGGAAAGCTTCTACGGGAAGCATACCCCTCCTACCTTTTTTGACTACAACTCTACCTACTAATATGTTACCAACAAAACTAAGCAGCTCAGTGTAACAAAAGCCCAGGGGAATGCAACCGGGGAATGACCTAGCAACCAAAAAAAGCCATTTTCGGCAAAAATCCACCCAGTTGGGCAGGTACAGACGGACATTTTGGGCAAAATCGAACGTCTACAGGGTTTTTGCTCTAGCTGGAACAGGGGGGCGACAAGCATATCAAACCCACCTAACCATACCTATTCGTGGAGGAAAAGTTTTTTCCAGAGAAAAACGGGATGATTCCACCCGGCGGTTGTTTAACAGAGCCAGCAGAAGTCGTTTTGTTGTAGCAAGTAGCAGGCGTCTGGCTATGCGATTCAGCCGCGCAGAACTTTCTCGAAATCATCTGTCATTACGCCAGCCTGTTTCAAGATGCCATGCAGGGTGCCGACTTTCAACTCACGATGAAGCGGCACGGAGCAACCACGGTCGCCTCGTCGAAGAACAACGTGACTACCACGCTGCCGCACGGTGGCGAACCCGAGTCGTTCGAGTGCCGCGATGCACTCGGCCCCGCTAATGTGCGGTAGCTTGGGCACTGGTCACCTCAAAAGTGGTTAGCAACGTAGAGCCTGCCATAGCCAGCGGAAATTCCTCAAGAAAAAGCTCCGCGGCCTCTTTAAGGTTGGCCAGGGCTTCGGGGATGGATTCGCCTTGAGTTGTTGTGCCTGTCTCTGGATTAAAGGCTACAAATCCACCCTCGGGGGCTGGTGTTAAAACGGCGGTCAGTGTCATGATCGTTCTCGCATAACTGAACATGTACGTCGTTAGCCAGTCAACGTTGATGTCTTATCGCGTCCTACATCACTAATGAACTGTTGTGCGGCCAATTAAGCCGGCAAACTCGACTAGAACAGCCATGCTTGCGGTTGAACCTGGGACATTGGCAATGTCTGTATCAATAAGTCTACCGCCCCAACGGGTAGTCGTCAACCGGCCGCTCCATGTCTAACCCTCCTTGTCGGTTTATTGCTCTCGCAGAACAAATGGCGACACCCGAACGCCTTCCGTATCGATCCGCACCTGAATCGCACCATTTCTGTAGGTGTGCAACACCTGCCCGCCGACGGCTCGATAGGGTGATTCCACATTCGGCAAGCTCCAACGGCCGTCGCCGCTAAAGACGACCCAGGAAGGCGTACACCAGCGGGCCAAC
>CAZNMP010000044.1:0-11639 GCA_964573875.1 uncultured Planctomycetaceae bacterium
TTTTGTTGCAGGTCCATCATGTCTGAACGCATTCCCATGACCCGCGTTGGGTTCGACAAGCTGAAAGCCGACCTCGAACATCTTCAGTCGGTTGAAATGCCGAAAATTCTCGAACGGCTGGCCACCGCCCGGGCGGAAGGTGATTTGAGCGAAAATGCCGAGTATCACGGCGCGCGGGAAAGCCAGGGCCTGATGCAAGCCCGGATCAATTTGCTGCAAGACAAGCTCTCGCGTGCCGTGTTGATGGACACGATGCAGTTTCCGAAGGACGAAGTGGCTTTCGGCTCGACGGTCCGTGTGAAAGACCTCAACTTTGACGACGAGGAAGAGTTTACGCTAGTC
The DNA here is from genome assembly GCA_964573875.1 of uncultured Planctomycetaceae bacterium. GTDB lineage: Bacteria > Planctomycetota > Planctomycetia > Pirellulales > Thermoguttaceae > CAYWGR01. Next base: position 343 of record CAZNMP010000044.1, read on the forward strand.
GGCGCCGGCGAAGAGGATTACGATACGGGTCGAATTCTTATCACAAGCCCTCTGGCCCAAGGGCTCGTCGGGAAAAAGGTAGGCGCCCAAGTCGAGATCGACGTTCCCCAAGGCAAACTCCGGTTCGAGATTCTTGAAATCCGGGTGGATGGGTAATTCTTCCTTGATAGCGAAGCTCGTTGCAACGGTGGAGCTTTAGGACGAGGATTGGCAAATCAGTTGCGTTCCGAAGCCAGAGCTTCGGAACGAGGATCCAACGAGGAGTCGAGGGAGACAGACCAGTTGCGTTCCGAAGCCGGAGCTTCGGAACGAGGAGTCGGTGAGGGGAAAATCCAGGCGATGGGAGCAGCCGAGCTGCGTTCCGAAGCTGGAGCTTCGGAACGAGGGGTTAATACCAAAAGGCTTTGTTCTACTTCACGACACGCGCGCGGCGGGAGGCGGTGATGGGCTTTGGGCCGAGGGAAATGCCAATCCAGCCGTCGTCGATGACGAATTGGGTAATCGCGGCGTATTCAAGCTTGGGCTCTTTCATGATCGGCTCGGGCAACAGGTTCCAGGCGTTGTTTTTCGACAGCGCACGCGAGAAGATGCCGCGTAATGCGATTTGGGCGCTGGTGTTCAACCGCTGGCCGATCAAGTGAATGACGCCGTCGCGCACGAGTTGGGCCGAGCGGCCGTTGACTTCGGGCTTGTAAAACGCCCTGATCTGGAAGTTTTTCCACTTTCGCGACGCCTTGCTCAACTGCGCGATGGAAAGCGTCAAAACAACTTGGCCTTCCTGGCATCGCACGACGATGGAATCCTTTTCGGCAAATGTGATTTTCACATCCGCGTTTTCAGGATTGATTTCCCAGGCGATCGGTCGATTGAGACGCGAAGCGATATGTTCCGAAAGTTCAGGCAATGTAAATGTGCGGCCATCGAGCAGCAATCGCTGAATGCCGTTGTTGATCACCGATTCATGAATCTGTACGCTGGCCAGGCTGTCGGAGGGCGCCTGCGGACGCGGGGTGTGGCTTCCCAACTGATCTTCGCCGGCCAATCGCAGCCGCATCGTAAACCGTTTGGCTGTGGTTTCGCCCGAGATCATTTGCGGATCGAGCGACAAGGAATTCAACGGATCAAACACTCGTTCATTCAACTGATTCACAACCTTGGCCAACCGTTCGCGGGTTTCGGCATTGATGCGTTCGCTGGCTTGTGCAGCGATTTTTTGTTTTACTTCGGCCGAAGCCGCGGCACGGTTTTGATCCAGTCCGGCCTTGGCCGCGGCCCGGGCAAACGAGCTAATCACCGGGATGGGGTCTAACGGCGTGTTGATGCCGGTCAGTTGCGTATCATTTTCGACATTCACTTCCACAGGCCAGACGATGATTCCTCGCATATTGATTTCAAGCGGTTTTCGCGCGACATATCGCGATGAACTATCGTTGTGGAACGTGGCCGGGCCTGCTTCCGAAGTAGTTTCCGACACGATCTCGCCGCGCACTTCGAGTGCAAGCATCACTCGCTTTGGATCCGGCAACATGCGCAATGAAAGTTCCGTGGCCATCAGACGCTCGCCGCGCGTCGGACGTCCTAAAACCGTTTCATCCACCGGGGCATACTCGATATTCTGCTCGGGAATCAGCTTGTTGAGCAATTCTTCGGTGACAGCAATGCGCAAGCTGGCATTGCGATAGTGCATATCAATCCGCTCGGCCAGACGGCGACGCCCTTCGTTCGGCGAAACAGCCAGAAACTGGCAATCCTCGGCCAAACGGCGTGCGTCGCTCGGCAAGCCGGTGCGTTCGTAGATTTCGATGTCGCGCAGGACGGCGGCAGTGCCGATCGGCTCGGCTGCCCAGCGTCGCAATTCATCACGTAAGGCTATCACCGGTTTGCTGACGACGAACTGTTGTTGATGGGGCGTCAACGGCGTCTGGGTCAATCGTGCCAACGCCTGCTGGGCCGTTTGTCGCGCGGCACGATCTTCGACCGACGGCTGACGTTGCGACAGTTTTTGCAACGCATCGACCATCAAATAGTCGCACCACGCTTTTCCTTCGTCCGAGTCACCGGTGATTTTTTTGATGGCCCTGAGACATTGTGCTAGTTTTTCGGGCTCCACCTCCGGGGTCATGCTCATGTCGACCGATTGCGGCACGCCCAGGCGGGCGATTTCCTGCCAAATATCGATCCTGCGTCCCAAGGCAAAGGCGGTTCGGCTCAGTTTTTGCGCCAGCTTTCGGTCGGGAATGGTTTTTGCGATTTGCGTTGCTTGGCGATCCAAAACGGTCAGCCGTTCCAAGATGGCAATCGCTTCGTCGGAACCGCCGGCAATGGCGGGCCCCAAGGCGCGCACCTGGCGAATCGTCTCGTTCGCCCATTTCTTTGTCGAGGATGACGAGGTCAAGCTCCTTAAGCTTTCCAGCAGCGATTCCGGAACCTGCCACGAGAGTTCCTCGGGTTGGCGCTTGGTTTCCTCGCTTTCTTTGCGAGGAGGCGTCATTTTGGAAAGCGGGTGGGGCTGATTGGTGTCTGGATAGAACGTCTCGCCTGCCGGTCTTACATCATCTTGCAGAATGTTGCGCACCGCCGAAGGCAAATTGGCCACTACAGCCGGCAAACGCTTGATCGGGTCGGTCGGTTCCTTAACAGGCTCCTTGGGCTCGGCCGGCTTGTTCTCGGGCTCGGGAATTCTTTCTTGTTTTTCCGCCGAGACTGCTTCCGTGCCGATTTTTTTGGCAGGCTCTACCGGTTTCGGTCCTTCCAAGGCCGGTTGCTCGGGCGTTTCGGCCTTTTGTTGTGACGGCAAGGTCGGTTTGCTGCTTTCCACAAGCGAATCAGGCGAAGGCAACTGCGGAAGTTGCAGATCCGAGGATTTTTGCTCCTCGTCCTTGGTCGTCGCACTGTCGGCCGCTAAACGATCTGCGGCAACATCGGCTGCGATAAGTTTAATTCCATCGGCCGTCGCATTTTCGGTAGGAACCTGATCGGCGGGCTTCTCCTTTTCCGCGACAAGATCCTCGGATACCGGCGGCAGTTCGTCTTCCGAGGTCGGAACATCGGAAACGGTTTCAGGCGTCGCAAGAGGAGTAGTGTCCGACTTGTTCGTCAATAGCAAGCCCGTATTCCATACGCGGGGAGTTGCTATGCTCAGGACAAGCAAACAGGTTAAAAAACAAGGAAAGAGCCACGAATTAATTCGTTGCGGCTGGACCATCGTTCGTTCCTTCGAGGTGGTTCCACCCAAAAAGCGTATAATTTCCGGTATCCTTATAAGATCGGCATATCGGGGAGGAGATATTTAGGGGTCAGGGGTCAGGGGTTAGGGGTTAGGGATTAGGGGTTAGGGATTAGGGATTAGGGATTAGGGATTAGGGATTAGGGATTAGGGATTAGATGTTTCGGGGAGCTAACAGCTCCCGGAATGTGCGTAAGTTTGCGACCGTATTCCGGGAGCTGTTAGCTCCCGGCTATTTTTTCACTGGAGTTTCACTAGGCACGGTTTTTTCATCCAAGTTTCTAGAGACTAACTCCCGCAAATGTGTTTTTTGAGTCGCTCGAATTCCTCGTGATTGCGGAATTGAACGACGAGTTTGCCACGGCCTCGGGCGTTGTGGCTGATCTTCACTTTCATGCCAAGCGCGGTACGGAATTGCTGCTCCAAGGCGGCAATGTGTTCGTTTTTCGCGCGTGGCGAACGCGATGTTTTTTCGGGAGCAGGAATCTCGGCCAACGGTTCGCGGTCGGTCTGGTCGATCGTCTCTTGCACCAAAACTTCGGTCTGACGAACGCTCAAACTTTCGCGCTGAATCCGATCGCAGAAACTGACTTGCTCGTGTTCGTCGCCCAAGGGCAATAACGCTCGGGCGTGGCCTTGCGTAACCTTTCCGCGGCGTAGCGCCTCTTGCACCGATTCGGGCAGTTCCAACAGACGGATCAGGTTGGCGATGGTCGAGCGGTCGATCTTGAGCCGGCCGGCCAACTCTTCTTGGGTGCAACCGTATTGATCCAAATACTTCTGGAACGAGGCCGCTTTTTCCAGCGGGTTCAGATCTTTGCGTTGCAAATTTTCGACGATGGCCAGCTCGGCCGTTTGGCGGTCGTCGGCTTCGATCACATTGACCGGCACATCGACCCAGCCGGCTTGGATGGCGGCGCGCAAACGACGTTCGCCGGCCACTAACTGGTAGCGATCATGCACCCGACGAACCACGACCGGCTGCAAGAGTCCGTGGGCCGTGATGCTTTCGGTCAACGACTGCATTTCATCCGGCGCAAAATCCTGGCGCGGCTGCGCCGGGTTGCGATCAATATTGTTGACGTTGATTCGTGCGGGCGGCGCTGGAAGTGATTCAACCTCGGCGGCGGAATTTACAGCACTCTCGGCCATTGCCGGTTCGGGTGCGTGTATGGGGGGATGATGCGGCTGCGACATGTAATGCCCTGGCGACGCATGAGGCACATCGAGCCGGAACAGCGATTCGGCCGACGGCGCCGGCGAGGAAGACGGCTGTACGGCCGGCGACAGGTTCGGCGTTGCCATCGGATCGGGCGAGGCCGCCGGTTGCGAGGGCGTGGCCGATTGTGCTGCTGCGGGTTCATTCCGCGTCGGAAGCTGTCCTAACAGCGCTTCCAGGCCGCGTCCTAGTCGTCGTTCCTTAGTCACGATCAAGTACCTCCATGCAAAGTTCGATGTATGCCCGAGACCCCCGCGAGCGGGGGCTATAGTCGATTACTGGTTTACCGTGGCTCGGCGCTTCGGACACGGCCACGTCGCGTGGGATGACGGTTTCGAAAACGATCTCGCCGAAAAAATCCCGAACCTCTTCGTCTACCTCGTGAGTCAGCTCTAACGTATGGTCGTACATGGTCAGCACGATTCCGCCGAACTGGAGTTGGCTAGTTTCGTACTGCATCACGTCTCTTATGACTTCGATCATTTGGGTAAGCCCTTCCATAGCGAAATACTCGCACTGGATGGGCATAAATACTTCGGTCGAACTGCTCAGTGCCGTTTTGGTCAACGGCCCCAACGACGGCGGACAATCGATCAGCACGAAATCGTAAGCATTGAATCCGGTCATCAAATGCTCGCGCAGCCGGGCCGATTGCTGCGGATCGTCGCGCGTCAACAGTTCCACGTCGCGGAAGCTCCGACTGCCGGGCAACAGTTCGAGCCTTGGCAAATCGGTGGCAACCACGCCTTGCCGTATCGGGGCGCACTGGACCAGCGGATGATTGCCGGTCGGCTGGCGACCCAAGCCGGTTGTGGCGTTGCACTGGGGATCCAGATCGACCAGGAGGGTTTGCGAGCCGGATCGCGCCAGCGCAGCGGCCAGATTGACGGCCGTGGTGGTTTTGCCCACACCGCCTTTCTGATTCGCCACGCAAAAGATCCGAGCCACGGCGGGCCTCCTTGCTCGCGCATAGTATCCCCAGAGTTCGGCGCGGATTCTAGCAAGGAAAGGGCGTAGGGGGAAATGGCAGTTTTTGGAGATCAGGGATCAGGAGGGCGAGGGATTAGAGGTTAGGGATTAGGGATTAGAATATGCGATGCGAGTGCGATCGCGGGGGCTATGTTCTACCTTACGTTTCACGTGAAACGGCCATCTCGCCAGAACTGCCTGTTTCACGTGAAACACGCATCTTACGAAACCGTTTCACGTGGAACAATGCTGCAACCGGCGAAAATTGACTTCATCCAATGGATATCGAGTGGTGTGGTAGCCACCTCACTATTGACAGTTGGTGGCCCTTTGTGAATAGACACTTCTTACTTTTTCGTACAACCGTCGCAGCAAGATGGCAAGTAGCCCGCCAATCATAATCGCAGCAATTCCAGATAGAAGAACCAGTTCGAGGATCCATTGCTCGCGGTATTCATCAGGCCCGTCACCCCAAGGAACGACAAGCAGCCCCAACGGCTCATAGTACCGCTCGATCCAATAGATCCAAAAAATTACGACAGCTACGAATAACCCGCCACAAAAGAAGGTTCGCCGCCAGCTATCCCCCAAGACTAGCAAGGAAGCCAGAGCCACGGGAGACGCAACCACGAGGAAATCTATGATGCGTAAAGCAACATCGTAAGACGAGGAAGCCATGAGCCCTGCGGAAGCAACAAGCAAGACAGCAGTGAACCATAGGGAGATTCGGAATTGAAGTGGATTATGGCAGCGACGACGGGAAATCTTGCATTGGCTATGAATTGCATTATCCGCCATGCAGCTCTCCCTTCTACCGTTTCGATAAGGAAGTCTGAAAAGCCTGCAACACGATGCAACTGTAAACGGCCGATTCCCCCGCGACCGCAGTCGCAGGGCATTTTTCTAATCCCTAATCCCTAATCCCTAGCCTCTAGCCCCTAGCCTCATTCCAGCGGATTGATGACCATTCCGCTGAGGAGTTTGGGATAGAAATAGGTGCTCTTAGCGGGCATACGCTCGCCGCTCATGCTGATCGTGCGGACGTCTTCGACCGTGGCGGGCATGACGACCGCGCCTAGGGGATAGGTGCCGCTTTGCAGTCCCTCGACGACTTCTTCGATAAGATGCACATAGCCGGGCTTCGGCAGTTCCTTGCAGCCCAACAGATCCTCGATAATCAGGCGGTGCAGCAAGCTGACGCCCAGGGACCGCCATGCTTCGCTGTGTTCCGGGGCAACTTCGGCCATGCGGGCTCGGCCGGCGTCGGTCAACGTGGCGATCAGCCAGCGGTCGTCCTTTTGGGTATAAAGCCCAATGGAGCCTTGGTTGCCGCCCGTCTCGATATCTTCCCAGACGGTGCGGGCCGATTCCGGATCTTCGCCGGCCGGCCGGGTTGTGAAATACGGCGACAGCTTGGCGGCCAGTTCGTAGGTGGACAACTCGGGAACGCCGCGGAACAGCCGGTGCGTCGGCATGACGATCAAGCCCGGATCGTCCATGGCCACGCACATCATCAGCGTGTAGTTCGCCGGATGCTCGGGCGACAGGAAGCCGCTATCGTAGATCTGATCGCGGTAGTTGCAGGCGGTCTCGTAGCGGTGATGGCCGTCGGCGATGAAGATCGGTTTCGGGCCCATGATGGCCGAAAGCTTGGCAATCGTGGCCACATCCGTCACCGGCCAGAGACGATGCACCACATCCAAATGATCGGCGGCCACCAACGGTGTCTGATTGGCCACCGCAGCGTCCAACAGAGCCTGGGCCGAGCAATCGGAGTCGGGATACAGGCCGAAAATCGGGCTCATGTTCGCCTTAGTCACGACGGTCAACATGAGCCGATCGACCTTGGCGGCCGGCAATGTTTCTTCATGCGGGAACACCTGGCCTTCGCCGAACTTGGTCACGCGCTGCCGGGCCATGAACCCGCGGCGCACGTAGGTTGTGCCGGCGTAGGTGAACTCCTGATGGTAGACGTAGATGGCCGGATCGGCCTCGGTGATCAGAACGCCGTCGTCGCGCCATTCCTTGTAGATCTTGGCTGCGCGGGTGTAGCGGTTGTTCTTTTCGTCGTCGTCGCCCGGCTCGATCTTGTTCAGGTCGATTCGGATGAAGCTGTTCGGATGCTTGTCGTAGAATTTGTCCTGAAGCTCCGGCCCGATCACGTCGTAGGGCGGCGTGACCACGTTGCTCAGCGAGCCAACGCGACCAAGGTTATAACGGATTCCACGAAAGGCTTGAATTTCGGGCATGGTTGTAAAGAGGGATTAGGGATTGGGGATTAGGGATTAGAGGTCAGGATCAGAACGTATTGTTTCTAATCCCTATATCTCTAATCCCTAATCCCTTATGATTTAGTATCTGTAATACTCGGGTTTGAAGGGGCCGGTGACGGAGATGCCGAGATACTCGGCTTGCTCGGGGGTCAGCTTGGTGAGCTTCACGCCGAGCTGGTCGAGGTGCAGTCGGGCGACCTCTTCGTCTAAATGCTTGGGCAACGTATAGACGCCAACCGGATACTTGTCGGGCTCGGTCCACAAGGCGATCTGGGCCAGCACCTGGTTGGTAAACGAGTTCGACATGACGAACGACGGATGACCGGTGGCACAGCCAAGGTTGACCAGCCGACCCTCGGCCAGCAACAGGATCGAACGGCCGCTGGGCATCGTGTAGCGATCGACCAACGGCTTGATGTTCGTCTTCTTCACGCCGGGCAAGGCATGAAGGCCGGCCACGTCGATCTCGAGGTCGAAGTGTCCGATGTTGCAGACGATCGCGTCTTCGGGCATCTGCTGCATGTGTTTGACCAAGATGATGTCGCGGCAGCCGGTGGCCGTCACGAAGATGTTGCCACGCGAGGCGGCGTCTTCCATCGTCGTAACTTCGTAGCCTTCCATCGCAGCCTGCAACGCACAGATCGGGTCGATCTCGGTGATCAACACGCGGGCGCCGTAGGACCGCATCGAATGGGCACAGCCCTTGCCGACGTCGCCGTAGCCGCAGATCACGACGACCTTGCCGGCGACCATGATGTCGGTCGCCCGCTTAATGCCGTCGGCCAACGACTCGCGGCAGCCGTAGAGGTTGTCGAACTTGCTCTTGGTGACCGAATCGTTGACGTTCATGGCGGGCATGGCCAACTCGCCGCGTTCGTGCATTTGGTAGAGGCGGTGAACGCCTGTGGTGGTCTCTTCCGACAGACCGCGAATGCCGGAGAGAAGGTGACGATACTTCGGCCCGTGGACCATGGCGGTCAGGTCGCCGCCGTCGTCGACGATCATGTTCAACGGCTGGCCATCGGGGAAGTAGAGCGACTGTTCGACGCACCAATCGTACTCGGCGTCGGTCTCACCCTTCCAGGCGTAGACGGGCACCCCGGTAGCGGCAATCGCCGCAGCGGCATGGTCTTGGGTCGAGAACTTGTTGCAACTGCTCCAAGTCACGTCGGCCCCAAGTTCCTTGAGCGTCTCGATCAGCACGGCCGTTTGGATGGTCATGTGCAGACAGCCTGCGATGCGGGCGCCGGCGAGGGGTTTTGTCTTGCCGTATTTACGCCGCAAGGCCATGAGGCCGGGCATTTCTTGTTCGGCAAGCTGGATTTCCTTCCGCCCCCAATCGGCCAACGAAAGATCAGCAACTTTGTAGGGTAATTTCACATCCACTTTCGACATGGCCGACTCCTTCGACGAAAAGCTCGCTCAATAGATTAACACTAAATTATAAGCCACCAAGAAAGAGGCCATCATACGATTTTTGGGCCCTGACTGACAAGCCCCTGGGCACGGAGCCTTTTCGTCCCGGTTGGCTTAAAGGCGGGAGGGGGGGGTACGAGTTGGGAAGGTGCATTATTGCCGGGTGCGGAGGCGAAGGGGATCAATCCGATTTCTCGTTGTTCGGCGGTTCTTCAAAATGTCCTTTCAGCTCGTTTTCAAGGTCTTGGAGGGGGATGGGCTTTCGCTTTTGGAGATCGGTGATCCAGCCGAGGACTTTTTTGTCGGGCTGAAAGGGTTTGATGAGCAGGCCGGTTACATCGACGAATTCGGCCGAGTCGCTTTGGTAGGCAATCTCCCATTTGGAAACAATGAGATCGACGCCGGCTTCTTTCGCAATGCCGGGCAATTGGTCTTTGATCTCGGCCAGGATATTGGCTACCGAGGCTGTGCTAAAGCCTTGCCGGTGGATTTGCTGCTCGTTGGCCCGGCGTATTGCTTCCAATTCTTTAATTTTTTTCTGATCGTTGGCTGTTTTTGCCTTCTGATATTCGTCGATCATCCGTTGGGTACGTTGGCGGCGCATTTCCGAGTTGAAATAGGCGACCGCCACGGCGCGCGAATCGAACGTTCCAACGCGAATCTTGGCCGATTCGGCCTTTCCGGCGTCGGCGCCCTCGGCTTTGGACGCGGAATTTGCGGCCCAACCGCCCAATGGTAGAAGCAGAACCAACGCAACATTCATCGCTCGCATGGTTTCCTCCATCTATGGCAAAACGAGGCAATATCATCCCATCCAAACGCCAAGGCGGGAATTGCGCAAATATATAACGCAGGCGGCAGGGCCGCCAACCAATACGAGCTGCCGCTCGACTGACTTCGATTCGCTCCCGTTGGTCGCTAAACAAGAGTTGACATGCCAGCGACCGCTAAATGGTTGTGCAATCCGCGCACATTCCGGGAGCTGTTAGCTCCCGGCTATGCTATCGTGTGTTTTGCGATCTACGGACGAACCGCCAAAATCCGGTACTGCACCCCCGTGAACGGGCGAGGGGTGACGCGAAAGGCGGCCAATCTCTAAACGGCACTAACCGTTTATCCGCAATAACTTTCCGGCAATCTCTTTTTTCCAAGATATCGGGTAAGCAAACCCTTCAAACCTGAGATGGCATCCGGCTTGGCAATATAGTCATCGCATCCGGCGGCGAGGCATTTTTCGCGGTCGCCCGACATGGCATGGGCGGTTAGGGCCACGATCCAACCCTTCCAATCGCGACGACGCAGCTCGCGAGTGGCTTCGTAGCCGTTCATCTCGGGCATTTGGATATCCATGAGAATCAGGTCGTAGGGCCTTCCTTCCCGCTGCGACACTTCGGCTTTTTCGCAGGCTGCGAAACCATTCTTCGCTACATCTACCTGTAAATTCAACTTGCGCAGGAATAGGAAAAGAAGTTGCTGGAGGTTGACGTCGTCTTCGACCAGTAGCACACGGCCGGAAATCACGGCGTGTTGCTGCAAGGATGGCGGCGTCGCAAAGCCTGCGGGCAAAGACACAGGGGCATTGTTCTCTGTTGTGCCGGCATCGAGGCGCAGGGTAAACGTGCTGCCTTGGCCCCAAGTGCTTTTTACGTCGATGTCACCGCCCAAGGCTGCGGCCAGACGTTTGGAAATGCTCAACCCCAAGCCGGCACCGCCGTAGCGGCGGCTCATCGACGCATCGCCTTGCGTAAAGGGCTGAAAGAGTTTGCCGACCACATCGGCGGGAATGCCGCAGCCGGTGTCGGAGACGGCAAAGTGCATTTGCATCGTCCTCTCTTCGCTGTTCGTGCTTTGCAATGCAATGCGAACGCCGCCGCGTTGCGTGAACTTGATCGCATTGCCTATCAGATTCATCAAAATCTGGCGCAGACGCGGCGGATCGGTGTAGATTGTTTCGGGCAAGGGCGATTCGTAGTCCACCGTCAGGCTTAGCCCCTTGGCTTCGGCCGACATTTTGGCGGTTGCCGCGACATCGTCGATCAGCGGCCGCAACGCACAATGCTTTTTTTGCGGCGTCAACTTGTCGGATTCGATCCGCGACAGGTCGAGAATATCATTGATCAGGGTCAATAGCGCGGCTCCGTCGCGCCGAATTCCTTGCACATACTCGTTTTGCTCGTCGTTGGTGAGATCGGGA
>CAZNMP010000045.1:0-11612 GCA_964573875.1 uncultured Planctomycetaceae bacterium
GCAATCTCAGCAAGCGGCTTGAATTGCTCTTTCCCATCATTGATCCCAAGCACCGCCGGCGGCTCATCGCGGCCTTGGAAACTTATTTCAACGACGATACGAAAGCTTGGCGTTTGACAAGCGACGGAACCTACGAAAAAGTCTCGCACCAAGGGCACGGCGTTCGCGCCCAGCAGACCTTCTACCAAGAGGCCGTAGACGCCGTTCGCAACGCCGCGCACGCCGCCCCTCAATTTCGTCCGCTTACACGGCCGAAAACCTAATCCAAACGGATTCAAAAAGTTTCTACAGAGAACAAATCCGCAGGAATGGCAAAAATAACCCGCCATTCTGGAACTTTGCCAAAGCCATGCCTATTCCCAACCCAAGAAATGGGATTTTCGGTCTTCCTGCCCTGTTAAAATGCGCCACTCGTCAGGCTTGTTAGGCAATGCTATACTTGGCCAGCAGAGTGTCGCCCCAGGGGGCCGTCTGCCGCCACCCGCCTTTCAGAGGGGTCTTTGCACCAGATTATGAAAAACACCTTTTTCGCAATCCTTTTTTTAGTGATCGGCGTTGCTGCCGGATGGTATGCCCATACCATTGCGCCCAATCTGATGGAACGATTCTCGACGGAAACGAAGTCGGACGGCAAAGGCGCTGCCGATCAATCATCGGCCGTGGTTGGCATGGGGCGAATCGAACCTGCCGCCGGGATCTTGGATGTCGGCGCGATGATGGGCGATCGGCTCGGTCGTCTGTTGGTTGAAGAAGGAGCCCAGGTAAAAAAAGGCGCGTTGTTGGCCGAGCTCGATAGTCGGGTTTTGCGCCAACTTGAATTGGATGCCGCGCGTCTGAACGTCAAAAAAGCGGAAGCCGCCGGCCTTACGACGGATGCCCATCGGCAGAAAATCAAGCTCTTAACCGTCGGCCTTGCTTTGGCTCGAAAAGACCAGCAGCGAATCAATAGCCTGTCGAAAGATTTGATCAGCGATCAAGAGCGAGAGCGCCAGGCGCTGTTGGTCCAACAAGCCGAGACCGAATTGGAGTCGGCCCAAGCTGCTCTGCAACAATTGCTTCGGGCGAATGAACTAAGCCTAGAGGCCGCCCAACTAGAGTTGAAGCTGGCGGAAACAAAATATCAAAAAACATTGGTCACGGCCCCTTGCGACGGAACGATTCTCAAGATTCATGCCCGGCCGGGCGAAACCATCGGCGCTAAACCGATCTTGCAAATGGCCGATCTGCGGCAAATGGTCGTCGTTGCCGAGGTCTACGAAAACGAGATATGCAACATCCGCCGGGGGCAAAAAGCGTTCGTAACCAGCAAGGCGTTTTCGCCGCCCTATGCCGACAAAGCCTTGCAGGGCACGGTCGCCCGCGTCGGCCAGATGATCAGCACGCCGGTCTTGAAGAGCGTCGATCCGTTTGCTCCGGCCGATCGCCACGTGGTGGAAGTTCGCGTACAACTGAACGAGGAAGCCGTCAAACTGGTTGACCGTCTCAGCAATCTTCAGGTCGATGTGCGGTTTGAAAAGAAGGATTAACCAATCCCAATTTCCATGCGAATCCCCCTTGCCTGGCTGAATCTGGTCCATAGCAAGACACGGACCGCCTTGGCCGTGGCGGGAGTGGCTTTTGCCGTCGTTTTGATCTTCATGCAGTTGGGCTTTTTGGGATCGGCCGAACAAAGCGCATCGCTGGTCTTTGATGCCCTGGATTTCGATATTCTCGTCCGCTCGCGTCATTATTTGCATTTGGTGTCTTCGCGAACTTTCCCGCTCAAACGACTCGATCAGGTCGAGGCCATGCCCGGCGTACGTCGAACGGCCGCAATCTATCTGACTTCCGATTTCTGGCGCAATCCACAAAACGGCAACCGGCGCGCGATGCTGGTGATCGGCGTCGATCCGAGCGACGACGTTTTTCGCGTCGAGGATATTCAACATAAGCTGGCCCTGCTGACTACTCCCGAGTCGGTGCTGATCGACTGCAAATCGCGGCGTGAATTCGGTCCCTCCGACGGTCAACGGTTTGGTGAAGCCGACATCGGCGTCGAGGCCGAACTTGCTCAGCGTTCCGTGCAAATTGCCGGCTGTTTTACGCTCGGCATGGGCTTTGTCGCCGACGGCGCCGCGATCATCGACCTGCAAGGTTTCCAACGGATGCGTCCGCAACAGGCGCCAAACGAAGTGAGCCTGGGACTCGTGAAGCTTCAACCCCGTGCGAATGCAGACGCAATCGCCGCCGCATTGCGCAATCAATTGCCCGGTGATGTAGAAATTTTAACCCGGGCCGATGTGTTAAGCGGCGAAATTCGTCACTGGGTTTGGGAAACTTCGATTGGCTTGATTTTCCAGTTGGGGGTTGTCGTCGCGATGGTCGTGGGCACGGCCATTGTCTACCAAGTGCTGTCGAGCGACGTGGCCAACCATCTGCCCGAATACGCCACGCTGAAAGCCATTGGCTACAGCGGCCGCTATTTGGCTTCGGTGGTTTTGCAGCAGGCATTGGCGCTGGCCGTGATGGGATTCCTGCCCGGGCTCGCCGTTTCCGCGGCGCTCTATGCGTTGACGCGAACAGCCGCTCGGATTCCGATGGCTCTTACATGGACTCGCGTGTTTTTCGTTTTAGGACTCTCGATCTTCATGTGTACGATTTCCGGACTGGGCGCCCTGCGGAAAGTCCGCTCGGCCGACCCCGCCGATTTGTTTTAAGATGATATTCCCGCACCGCATACCGCTGGCTTGGCGCAACCTGACGCACGACCGCCGTCGTCTTTCGGTGGCGGTCTCGGGCATCGGTTTCGCCGTGGTGTTGATGTTCATGCAAACGGGCTTCAAAAACGCCCTGTTCGACAGCACGGTGCAAATCCTTCAGGAACTCGACGCCGATCTAGTCATCGTGGCCAAGGCCCGTTATGCCTTGCCGGCCAATCAATCTTTCTCAATCAAACGGCTCTATCAAGTCCGCGCGTATGAAGGCGTTCGAGCCGCCTACCCTCTGTATATCGAACGTCCCCGGGCCGTTTGGAAACAACCCGACGATTGCAATGCCAACGCTCGCTCGCGGGCGTATCCCATCCGCGTGCTGGCCTATGATCCCGCCGATCCCGTCATGTTGATTCCCGCCGTCAAACTGGCCGCCGACAAGTTGAAACAACCGGGCGCTGTTTTGATCGACGAGAAGAACAAATCGGTCTATGGTCCGCCTGGTTGCCGCACACCTTGGCCGCAATGGCAGGATGTTACGTTGGCAGGTCGCACGATCCATATTGTGGGCAGTTTTTGCCTTGGCACTGATTTCGCCAACGATGGTAATTTGTTCATGAGCACTGCGAATTTCGCAAAGTTTTTCCCAAACCGTGTCCTCGGCGGCGATCCGCTCGAAGCCGTTGATTTGGGCGTCGTGCAGTTGGATGCCGGTGTGAATCCGCAAGAGGTAAAACAACGCCTTGCCGTGAACCTTCCCGCGGATGTGACCGTTCTGACCAAGGCGGAAATGATCGAACGCGAGCGGAATTTCTGGAGCAACAGCACCCCGGTCGGCTACATTTTTCTACTCGGCACGGTCATCGGTTTTCTGGTAGGCATGATTATCTGCTACCAAATCATCAATGCGGATATCGCCGACCACATGCCGGAATTCGCCACCCTGAAAGCCATGGGCTATCGCAACAGCTATTTCGTCAGCTTCGTGCTGCTAGAGTCGGTCTATCTGTCGGTCTTAAGTTTCATGCCAGGCTTATTGGCCAGCTATGCGCTTTACGCCGTCTTGGCACATTCGACGGGCCTGCTGATGATCCTCAACTTCTCGCGCGCCGCCACCGTTTTTCTACTGACACTCACCATGTGCATCGCCTCCGGCTGCTTGGCCATGCGTAAAGTTCTCGCGGCCGATCCGGCGGAGTTGTTCTAGCACCCCCCCCCTATAGTAGCTATCATCAATTGACGAGTGCGATTATTTGATATAGACTAGTCTTAGACTAGTCTAAATGGAGGTTTTCCTATGCATACCGTCGGTTCTTACGAAGCCAAAACGCATCTGCCTGCTCTTTTGAATCGCGTCGCCCAGGGCGAAGAGATTACGATCACTCGTCATGGCGTGCCCGTGGCCATGCTGGTGCCGGCCGAAAAGACGCAAAAACTCGATATAAAAAAAGCACATCAAGAACTTATCGAACTCCGAAAAGGCAATCGGCTAGATGGCCTTTCTATCCGAGAACTGATTGAGGAAGGACGCCGATGAGTCGTTTCATCCTCGATTGCTCGATGACATTGGCTTGGTTTTTTGAAGATGAGAGCAGCTCTAGGTCACAGGCGGTGTTTTTGTCCATAGACGAACAAAAGATTCTTGTACCAAGTCTTTGGCCTCTTGAAGTGGCAAATGTGCTAACGTGTGCTGAGAGAAGAAATCGCACAACTACCGTAAAGGTCGCTAAGTTCGTGGATATGCTAAGGAGACTGCCAATTGCTGTTGATGCGCATACGGCGGAAATCGCCTTGGACGATATCTTACCCCTGGCACGCCGTCATCGACTAACGGCTTATGATGCCGCCTATCTGGAGTTGGCTCTCCGCACCGGTCATCCGCTGGCAAGTCTCGATGACTCGTTGAACAAGGCCGCGACTGCGTTGGGCGTTGAGTTGTTTAACGGCTGAACCGTCCGCCGCTCGATTTTCGCTCCTAGCCGCTGCAATTTGCGGTCGAGCAGTTCATAGCCGCGATCGAGATGGCGAATGCGGTTGACGATCGTCCGGCCTTCGGCGACCAAGCCTGCGAGAACCAAGGCCGCGCTCGCTCGTAGATCGCCAGCCGTGACGGTTGCCCCTTGAAGCGATGACACGCCCTTGACGAAAGCCGTGTTGCCATCACACTGTATGCTCGCTCCCAGACGATTCAATTCGGCCACATGCAGAAAACGGTTGCCGAATACGCAATCTTGCACCCGAGTCGTCCCCTCGGCAATGGCCATAAGCGCCGTCCATTGTGCCTGCAAATCGGTGGGGACGCCCGGATAGGGCCGAGCGACAATATCAACCGCGCGCAGCCGTTTAGGCGTCTGAATTGATACGCCGCTGTTTTGCACGCCGATTTCCGCGCCCGCCGCACGCAGTAACTGCAACACTGTCTGTAAATGATCGGGCACGATATCCTTTACCACGGCCGATCCGCCCGTAATGGCGACGGCCAATAGCAACGTGGCCGCTTCGATGCGGTCGGGAATGAGTCGATGCGGAGCGCCTCCAAGTTGATCGACGCCTTCGATGCGAAGAGTCGGAGTCCCAAGCCCTTCGATCTTTGCTCCCAAAGCGATCAGGAAACGGCCAAGATCGACGATCTCGGGCTCAAGAGCCGCACTACGCAGGATCGTCACACCTCGGGCCATCACCGCGGCGCTCATCACGTTGGCGGTGCCGGTTGCGGTGGAACCATTCGGCCCGCAAAGATCAATGTCGGCGCCGGTCAAGCGTCGAGCGGAAGCCACGACGCATCCATGTTGCAACTGCAATTCAGCCCCCAGGGCTGCAAGCCCCTTCAGATGCAAATCAACCGGCCGATTCCCGATGGCACATCCGCCGGGCAAAGGCACGATGGCTTTTCGCCGCCGAGCCAAAAGCGGCCCTAACGTGCAAAAACTCGCTCGCATCCGCTGGGCCGAACGTTCGGGAACGCGAACAGGCAGTGGATCAACCGTTTCCAAAAGCATGCGGCCGTCGGTTTGTTCAACGCGCATCCCCAATCCGCGCAGCACGCGGGCTTGGGTTCGCACATCGGTCAAACGGGGCACATTCTCAAGCCGCACCGGTTCCGAAGCAAGCAGCGCGCCAGCCATGATCGGCAGCGCGGCATTTTTCGCCCCGCTGCATCGCACCTCGCCCTGAAGCGATTCCCCACCAATAATCTCGAAATAAGACATGAAAAATGACTACACGTGTTGTTTTCGGCCATCTTATCTCTTTTAGAAGCAGGGAGCAATTCCAGGCGATGCAGCCTACTTCTCAATTTGCCCAGGTTGAACTAGAGTAAGAGCAACTTTTCCGGAACAGTTTTTTCTTGGGAAACTTTTTTCACGTCCCGTGCGTCTAACAAGACGGACTCTCGTTGACCTTAGCAATCCATCTAGAAAAAACGGCCGTTTTTCGCCAAAACCATTTGAAATGGGAGATTTTGCCATGACCCGCAGCGCCCGAGTGTTTGTTGTCAGTCTTTTTCTCGTGGGGGGGATGGTCCAATATGCTTGGTCTGCCGAGCCGGCGGCCGCTAAAAAACCGGAACCGCCAACCGTGGCAGGACAGGTGCAGGAAGTCACTTTTTACCACGGCCAAGCGATGGTCACTCGCGTTATTCCCCTGGAAGGCGCCAAAGGCGGCATCGAGTTAGTCGTCAGTCCTTTGCCCGAGCAGATTTTGCCCCAAAGCCTGTTTGCCGAAGGCAATGAAGGCATCGAAATCCGCGCCGTGCGGTTCCGTTGCCGGGCCGTCGGCGAAGAACCCCGCGAAGAAGTTCGCAAACTGGACGAAGCCATCGAAAAGCTAAGCGAACAATTGCAGGCGTTAGAGCGGCAGCGTCAGGTGGTTGGCCGACAAAACAGTTACCTCGACGGGATGGATAATTTCGTGCTGCCCACGATGAAATCCGATTTGTCGCGCGGCGTCTTGAATGCAACCGCGTTGGAAAAACTGACCCAGCTTTCATTTACGCGCCGCGAGGATTTGGCCAAAAAAATCGGCGAGCTGGAAAAAGCAGTGAAAGATACCAACAAGCAAATGGCGTTGCGTCAGCGCGAGCGAGCCGAGTTGACTGCCGGCGCGAGGAAAGCCGTGCGCGAGGCATTGGTGTTTGTCGATAAGCCCACCGACGAAAAAGCATCCTTCCGATTGAGCTATCTGGTCGGCGCGTGCTCCTGGTCGCCCAGCTACACGATTCGAGCGGGCAAAGATCGCAAAAAAATCGCCGTGGAGTGCAACGCCGTGATTACCCAAATGACCGGCGAGGATTGGACGGGTGTCAAACTCACTCTTTCGACGGCTTCGCCCGCCCTGAGTGCGGCCGGGCCCGGTTTAGCGCCGTTGCCCATTGCCTTGACCCGGGCGAATGTTTCCGGCGGCAATAAATGGGACGTCGCCGAATTGAACGAACGGGCCCGCAACATCCAAGGCCAAAAAGCCGAAGCCGCGAAGCAAAACCGCAACGTCTTCAGCTTCGAGGAATCGTTGGGCTCGGGCTGGCAACTGAACGCCGCGGCCGGTGATTTTCAAACGCTTGAACTGGCCGTCGGCAAAGACATGCTCGCATCGGTCGTCAACACGGCCGACGCCGAAGGACCGAGCCTCAGCTACCAGATTGCCCATCCGGTCAGTCTGGCCAGTCGCCAGGATCAGCAGATGGTCCGCATCATGCGAACCGACTTCGCCGGCACGTTCTATCATGTCGCCACGCCCGTGCTGAGCAGTTTCGTCTATCGCGAGGCCGAGCTGAAGAACACCGGCGATGATGATTTGTTGGCCGGTCCCATCACGGCCTATCTCGACGGGCGTTTTGTCGGGCGAGGCGAAATTCCCACGGTCGCCCGGGGGCAGACGTTCGTCGTCGGGTTCGGAGCTGATCCGCAGTTGCGCGCCCGGCGCGAGTTGGTCGACCGCACCGAAGTGGTGCAAGGCGGCAACCGCGAGTTGAGCTTCAAGTATCGGTTGGTGATCGAGAACTTCAAGCAGGAAGCGGCCGCCGTGCGTCTGTTCGACCGCGCGCCCTACAGCGACCGCCCGACGGAAGTTCGCATCAAGCTGGGCGAGATGAAAGATCCGCTCTCGACCGATCCGTTGTATGTGCGGACCGAGAAGCCGAAAAACATTCTGCGATGGGATTTGACGGTTTCCGCTTCGGCCACCGCCGACAAAGCCCGGTTTGTGGAATACGGTTTTACCATCGAGTTCGACCGGAACTTGACCGTGGGATTGCCGCAAGTAACGGCGGTTGCAGTCCCCGCCTCTGAAGAAGCGAAAGACGACTACCCCATTGAGAGCCCCATGAACTCAGCAGGGGAGGCAGGAGGGTTAGGAGGGTTAGGAGGTGGAATGCCTCAGCCGGCCAACGCCCCGCAACAGGCAAAACCCGCCAAGCCTGCACGCCAACCGATGGCGCCCAACCCCAGTTTCCAGCAGTTCCAGCAAATGCAACGGCACAAACTGGCACATTAAGGGCCTATCCCAAAACACGAAAAACAAGTCCCCTCTCCCTCCGGGAGAGGGTTAGGGTGAGGGCTGTTTGTCCAAAAAACATCACTTTTTCACGTGGGCCGCCTTTCAAAGCCCTTGCCTCTCTCCCAAAGGGAGAGGGGACAGTGTTGGGATACGCTTTATTCGTTTTCCAAGGCGGCTTCGATATCGGCCGAACCGATATCGCCTACTAGCTCTACGTGTCCCATGCGGCTCGGCAGCACGAAATGAAGCTTTCCGTGCTGCACTTTTTTATCGTTCATCATCACGTTGAGAATATCGCCGCGATCGATCGCCGGCACTTCGAGCGGCAGGCCGAAGGTTTGCAGAAGTTTGGACAAACGCCTGGTTAATAACGCATCAATCCGGCCAAGCCGCTCGGCCAAACGGGCTGAGCAGGCCATGCCGATCGCAACGGCCTCGCCATGCAACAGCGCGGAGACCGGAGATTCAGCGTGGTTCGTGGAAGATTTCACTGTTTGCGAATCCCCGCTCTCCGCTTCTTCCGAACGCCAAGAAAGCATCTCAAAGGCGTGGCCAAATGTGTGACCGAAGTTCAACACGGCCCGGAGCCCGGTTTCTTCGCGTTCGTCCTTTTCCACGATCTCGGCTTTCAGTTGGCAACAACGGGCAATCATATAACGAAGCACATCGGGTTTGTGCTCCAAAATAGCGGCGGCGTTCGCTTCAAGATAATCGAAAAAATCCGCGTCGAGAATCACGCCGTATTTAATCACTTCGGCCATGCCGTTGCGGAACTCGCGGTCGGGCAGCGTGGCCAGGGCATCGGTGTCGATCATCACGCCCAACGGTTGAAGAAACGCGCCGACCATATTTTTGGTGCTGGGCAGATCGATGCCGACCTTGCCGCCAACGGAACTATCCACCTGAGCTAAAAGCGACGTGGGCACCTGGAGAAAACGCAGCCCGCGCGCATAGGTGGCTGCGATGAAACCGGCCAAATCACCGACAACGCCCCCGCCGACGGCCGCGACGACGGTTTTGCGGTCGGCTCCGAGATCGAGCAGCCCTTGCCACAAGGCGGCAGCCACGTCGAGCGACTTGCTTTCCTCGCCAGGCTCCACCGCGATCACGTCGGTCTCGATATCTTGTTCGCCCAAGCTTTCGGCCACGCGTATCGCATGAGGTTTTTGCACATGGTCGTCGGTAATCAAAACGACGTGCGTGGCCTTGGCTCTCTCGGCCAGAAACCGGCCTGTCTCGTCCAGATTGCCGGCGCCGATCTGAATATCATAGCTTCGCTCGGAAAGATGTACGCGGACGGTTTGGGAATTAGCGGTCATAGGTGTGTAGATGCTGCAAAGAATAAGCACGAACTATACGGACGGAAGCAGACAGCGAAAACCAGCCTGCGTGAAGTGACGATCGGAAGTGAGTGCATCCACGATGCCGCCGTCTTGCATCACAATGATGCTGGCACAATCAACGAATCCCCAGGATTTGTCTTCTACTTGGTTGTACAATGCAAGCGATCGCTCGAATAATGGATTATCGACCCAAACAAGGCTGCAGTTTGGCGATATCAGAATTCTTTGTATTGCCTTGAAAAATTGAGATCGCACATTGGTCCTAGCCAATCCGTTGCCGGTTTCCGCAAGAACCCAATCTGTCGTTACCAAGGGGCGTCGTTGTGTTCCAAGCTCGAGAAGGCGGGCGCAAGCTTGTGCGTGATAAGCGTCGTCGGCGTTGAGAATGGCAATCCAACCACTGGTATCGACAAATACAGCGTTACGATTGAGCATCGGTTACCTTGGGATGGTCGTAAAGGTAATGGTCGATGTTTGCGGCAAGATCTGCAATACCTGCGGGAGCGGCTAATTCACCAAGTCGGTACACGGCATCATCCGCCGGCGCAGCACTAGTTATGTCGGACGTCTGGACAATCACGAAAGTGCCTTCGGCAAGTTGCACCCCAGGATCCAGCATTACCATGCCATTACGCACGCAACCGTGATAAACCATATCGTGCTCCTCAAAATCCGCCACCTGTTATTTTAGCCATTTTAGGCGGCAAGGCAACCCGCTACAGATCGGCGGCCGTGACGGTGATCTTGCGGATAAAGCCTGCGTGGAGGTGGAGATATTCCAATTCCGTCGCCTTGGCGGGGTCGGCATGTAGCCGCGCGGCGATTTTCTCGCGTTCCGATTCTTCATCGGGCGCACGATTCAAATCGGGAGGCCAGACGGTTTTTGTTTCAATCACCAATGCTTCACGGTAAGGATCAAACGTGTTTGCCATAGTAACACCTATTTTAAGCGCGATCGAAGGGGAATGCCATTACCTCGGCAATGCTTTTGGCGCCGACGGCCAGCATCACGAGCCGGTCGAAACCCAAGGCCACGCCGACCGACGGCGGAAGGCCGGAGTCCATTGCCGCCAGCAGCCGACTTTCCTCGGGAAGCGTCGGTTTGCCGTCGCCGGCCCTTTGAGCGTTCACGCGGGCGTTTCTTGCCCGAAGCTCGGCGGGGTCGAGCAATTCGTGGTAGCCGTTGGCCAATTCAATGCCATGAAAATATAGCTCGAAACGCTCGGCCACAGGCGGACTGTTTGAATCCCGTCGAATCTGGGCCAACGCCGCTTGGCTCGCGGGATAATCGTACAGCAAGGCGGGCTGCGATTCGCCCAAGTGCGGTTGGATGCGTTCGACCAAGAGTAGATCGAGCCAGCCGTCACGGTCGTCCAACGACATGCTCGCCGGTGCTTCGATGCCGAGTTGTTTTGTTTTGTCGGCCAACTGTTTCCCGTCGGCGGTGTGCGGATCGATGCCGACATAACGCTCGAACGCTTCAGCATAGCTGATTTTTTCGGCCGGGCCACGATTCAAAAGCGTTTCGCACAGGTCGCTCGTGGTTTTCATGCCGGCGTTCAAATTGTCGCCCGGCTGATACCATTCGACCAGCGTGAATTCAGGATTATGCAGCGGTCCCAGTTCATCCAGGCGAAAGACGCGGGCAACTTCGTAAATCGGCCCCGCGCCGGCGGCCAGCAGTCGCTTCATCGCGAACTCCGGCGAGGTTTGCAGCCAACGACGTGCGGAGAATTGAACATTGGCCATTGAACATTGAACCTTCTCCTCTGCTCCCTGCCCTCCGCCCCCAGTCCCCGGAATTCCGACCTCCACACAAAATGGGTCCAAATGCCGATCGACGACCGTGTCGGCCGAAAGGATCGGCGTTTGCACTTCGAGAAAACCGCGCGCGTCGAAAAATGCGCGCAGTCTCTGCAACATTTCAGCCCGCAACCGCAGGTTCGACCAATCGGCGGTGGGGCGAAAATCAGAGGTTGCCGTAAGCGAATTCATAAGTCGTCGGTTTTTAGTCTCAGTTTTCAGTGATCCGTTCTCCGACGACTGTCAACAGGCAACCGACGACTATTCCTTCACCCGTTCGAGA
>CAZNMP010000046.1:0-11602 GCA_964573875.1 uncultured Planctomycetaceae bacterium
GCTACCGACGCTAACAGCCTGGCCGTGGAGGGAGGCAAGGCCGTGCAACGCTCCACCGAATCCATGGAACAGATTCGTCAAAGCTCCACGAAAATCGCCGAGATCATCCAGGTGATCTCGGAAATCGCCAGCCAGACCAACCTGCTGGCGCTGAATGCCGCCATCGAAGCGGCCCGGGCCGGCGAACACGGCATGGGATTCGCCGTGGTGGCCGACGAGGTCCGGAAGTTGGCCGAACGGTCGAACCAGGCCGCTCGCGAGATTTCCTCGTTGATCAAGGAATCGACGCAACGCGTGGAAGAGGGCGCTCAATTGAGCACCCAAACCGGCGAATCGTTGAAGCAGATCATCAAGGCCGCGGAAGAGACCGCGACCAAGATCACCGAGATTGCGTCCGCCACGGTCGAGCAGGCTGCCAACACCGAGGAAGCCGCCAAGGCGATCCAAGGCGTATCGCAAGTAACCGAGCAGACCGCAGCCGGAAGCGAGGAAATGGCTGCCAGCAGCGAAGAGCTTGGCGCACAGGCCACGGCGCTTCGCGAGCTGGTCAATCAGTTCCGCGTCAGCAAAATCCATGAAAAGCTTCTTACCGCGCATCGGTAAGGTAGTGTAGTTCAGATCCATACGGGGGGCGGTTGCACCAAGCCGCCGCCCCCCTTTCCCGTACATTTCGATAGAAGATAAACCAAGGAGATATGCGATGGCGACAGCCACAGTTGAATCGCGGGGCATGGAGAACACCTTCTCGGAAGTTCACGGAACCATGCAATTGGTCAGTTTTAAACTGGCCAAGGAAACCTACGGCATCGAAATCACCAAGGTGCGCGAGATCATCCTGATAACGGATATCACGCGCATTCCCGAGACGCCCCATTACGTCAAGGGCTTGATCAACCTGCGCAGCACGGTCATCCCGGTCATCGATCTGCGAGTCCGTTTCGGCCTGCCCGAAGGCGAACTCTCGGATGAAAGCCGGATCATGGTGCTCCAGGCCTGCGGCAAGACGATCGGCATCGTCGTCGACGCGGTCAGCGAAGTGCTGCGCGTCAAGCACGATCAAATCGCTCCGCCGCCTCCGACGGTGTCGGGTCTCGGACGCGAATACCTGAGCGGGTTGGTGAAACTCGACAATCAATTGTTGATTCTTCTGGATATTGACAAGATTTTCGGCGAAGAAGAAATCTCCGCCATGAACGAATTGACAGAAGGAAAATAGCGTATGGCGACCGGCGACATTCGTGTACTCATTGTTGACGACTCGGCCGTTATTCGGACGATGCTTAGCGATCACATCGCGGCGACGCCCGGTATGTCGGTTGCGGGTACGGCTCGCAACGGACGCGAGGCGGTCACGGCGGTGCCCAATCTGCGTCCCGACGTAATCACGCTCGACATGCAGATGCCCGAGATGAACGGGCTGACGGTGCTTGACGCCATTTTGGACAATCACCCGATTCCGATCATCATGGTCAGTTCGCTGACCCGGGCGGGCGCGGCCATCACGCTCGAAGCGTTGGACCGCGGCGCGGCCGATTATGTGCCGAAGCCTGAACATGGGACGCACGACATGTCGTCGTTCATCGCCGAATTGATTTTCAAAATTCGCAGCGTGGCCAGCATGGATATTCATCGCCTGCTGGCCACGCGGCGAAAACGGCCGGCGCCTCTCCCCCATACGGCGAAAGCTCCGTTGCCGAAAGACGTGATGCCGATTCCGATCTCCTCGATGGACGAGGTTGCGGGGCGTTGCATCGCCTTGGGCATCTCGACGGGCGGCCCGCCCGCCTTGGCTCGATTGCTCGAATCATTGCGGCCGCCCTTGCCGCCGATGGTGATCGTGCAACACATGCCCGCCCAGTTCACCAAACCGCTTGCCGGACGACTCGATGCACTCTCGGCTCTGTCGGTGCGTGAAGCCTCGGTCGGCGACAAGCTGGAGCCGAATTGCGTTTACCTCGCGCCCGGCGGAAAACACCTCGAACTGAAAAGCCGCGGTTCCACGGTCGTCACTGTGATCCGTGACGGCGCCGTGGTAAGCGGTCATAAACCGTCGGCCGATGTCATGATGACCAGCGCGGCGAAGATTTTCGGCCCCTATTGTCTCGGCGTCATCATGACCGGCATGGGACGCGACGGCGCCGACGGCTGCCGCGCCATCCGCCAAGCCGGCGGCTTCGTCCTGGGGCAAGATGAGGCCACCTCGGACGTGTATGGAATGAATCGAACCGCCTATGTCGAAGGAAGCGTGGACTTGCAATTCGGCCTGCACGAGGGCGCTGCCGTCATTACGCGGCAAGTCCGGCGTCTCGGCCGTCAATTGGCCGCCACCTAAAGCAATTTCGAGAACACCGATACCTTACAACAACAGCCGGACCTTCAACGACAAAGCGCATCCATCATGGCATCACCCGACGTTTTATCATCCTTGGCGTCCTCGAGTTCGCTCGAACAGGTTAGCGATGCGCAATTGAACCGCTATGCCGATTTGATCTATACGCGAACCGGCATTCGAGTCGTGGCGCAGAAAAAAGCCCTGCTCTCGAATCGTTTGCGCCGTCGGCTCCGCTCGACCGGCATCCACAATTTCGAGGAATACTTCCAGCATCTGAAAAAACTTTCACCGCGCGATCCCGAATGGGACGCCTTCCTCCAGGAAATCACCACCCACGAAACCTATCTCTTCCGCGATCAGGCGCAATGGGACTGGCTCCGAGGCGTTTATCTTCCGGAATGCTCGGCCAAGCGAGCCGCGGGCCATGTTGCCACGCTCCGGATCTGGTCAGCCGCGTGCAGCACCGGCGACGAAGCCTTCACGATTGCGTGTTGCATAGCCGCCTGTCTCAAGGATCTTTCCAATTGGAAGATTCAGATCGTCGGCACCGATATCGGCATCGGCGCCGTCGAGCAGGCCCGCAGCGCCGTTTTCGGAGAAAGAGCCATGCGGCTCGTGCCCGAACCGTATAAACGGTGTTATTTCACCAAAGCCAAAGACGCCGAATTATGGCACGCCAAGCCGATCCTGACGGATATGACGACGTTCCGACAGCACAACCTTCTGGATCCATTTCCCGAAAAGTTATTTGATCTCGTGTTCCTGAAGAATGTGCTAATCTATTTCGATAGAACTTCCAAGAAAAAAGTAATCGACCACGTCCAATCCATGATACGGCCCGGAGGTTTATTGGTGGCCGGCGCTACCGAGGGCGTGGCCGACTTTCTCCGCCATTTCGAACGAATACAATCCTGGTTGATGCGCAAACCCGCGCATCCAACACATCCGACGCACCCAACGCACCCCACCCACTAACTAGCGACGACAGCGGCCATGACCGAATCAGAAATTATCGCCCGCAATGAGTTCGCCTGTCTTGAAGACGACTGGGAAAGTGCGTCGCGCTATCTTTCTATATTTATCGATGAATCCCAGGAAACGTTGGACGAATTGACCAATGCTCTTCTGGCCGTCGAGGCCGGCGACCGCAGACAAGGCATTGAGCAATTGTTCATCGGAGCCCATCGCATCAAGGGTTCGGCCGCCACGATCGGATTGAACCGCGTCGCCAAGCTGGCGCACCTCATGGAGGATCTGCTGCAAGTGCTGGTCGATGAGGGGCGTGCCCTCGAGCCGGCGGTTGCCGACGGCATGTTGGCTTGCACCGACGGTCTTCGCCAATATGTCAATGCCATCAGAAACGGCAAGCCGGAAGACCAATTCGACGTTTTAGCCCGCCAGTTGCTCGACGCCCGGAATATCTGCAACGTGGCAATTAAGCCAAAGGGCGAGACGCCGCAAGAGGAAGCCGAGATGGCGATGCCCGGGGCCGCCGAGGCGATGCCCGAGCCGGGCAAGGCAAAATCAACCGAAATCACGAACGAACTTCGCCAGCGCGTGGCCGCCGCCGTTCGGGAAGACGAACCCGACACCGTTTTGCTCGGCCGCGTGATTTTCGAGCCGAATCTTCCGTTGGTCGGTCTGAAGGCCCGGTTGGTCTTCAGCAAACTTTCCAATTTGGGCACCATCCGCTATCTGGATCCGCCCGCCGACGACCTGGAAGGTCTCGACGAAATGGAATCGCTGAACTTCGCCGTCGTTACGGAGCGCACCCCGGAAGCGATCGAACACGCCTTGAGAGTCGCCGGCGTCCATTCCGTCGTGGTTGAACTTTTCGAGCGCCGCCAGGTGCCGGCGGTCAAAGCCGTCGCGCCTGTCGCCCGTGCCGCGGGCGCTCCGCCGGAACACGGCGTCAAGCCGGCCGAAACGCTCCGCGTCGATATCGAGCGTCTCGACAGCTTGATGAATCTTGCCGGTCAATTGACGATCAGCAAGGCCCGCATCACGCAGATCGGCGATACCCTGAAGAAAAACGTGACCGGCGAAAAGTCATCGCGCATCCTTGACCGCGTTTCCGATGAACTGAAAAAGATGGCCCACAACGCTTCCGTTGCCATGAACGACGGCGACGGCCATGCGTATTTTGAAGAATTCCGCGCAACGGCCCTCCGGCTGCAAACCGAGCTCGAAACCGCGCAATCCGAAGTCACCTCATTCGCCAAGGCCAGGTCCAGCGTCAGCGACCTCTTCGAAACCATCCATCTGCTGGACAATGTCACGGATGGCATTCGCCGCAGCGTGATGGACATGCGCATGTTGCCCATCGGGCCGCTGTTCAACCGGTTCCACCGCGTCATCCGCGACATTACGCGAGGCAACGGCAAGGACATTCTTTTGAGTATCCACGGCGAAACCACGGAACTCGACAAGCGGATGATCGACGAATTGAGCGATCCGATGATCCACTTGGTCCGCAATTCCGCCGATCACGGCATCGAAACGCCGGAGGAACGCGAGGCGGCGGGCAAGCCGCGTCAAGGCACCGTTTCGCTCGACGCTTGCCATCGAGGCAGCAACATCGTCATCCGCGTTTCGGACGACGGCCGCGGACTGAATGCCGACCGGATCCGGGCCAAGGCAATCGAAAAGGGACTTGTCCAGGCCGCGGACGCCGAAACCATGACCCGGCAGCAGATCTTCCAGTTTATCTGGGCGCCGGGCTTAAGCACCGCACAAAAAGTCACGGATGTCTCCGGCCGCGGCGTCGGCATGGACATCGTCCGATCGAAAATCAGCGAACTCAGCGGAACCATCGACGTGGATAGCGAGCCCGGCCGGGGCACGACCTTCACGATCAAGCTGCCGTTGACCTTGGCCATCCTGCCCAGCTTGATGATCGAGATCGATGCCGATGTTTTTGCGGTTCCCTTGGAATCCGTCATAGAAATCGTGCGCGTTAAACGGTGCGACATGGCCACGGTTCATGGTCATTGGACCGCGCCCATTCGTGAAAGAGTCGTGGGCGTTATGCGACTCGGCTCCATTTTCCAATGGGGACATAACGCGAAAAACGCAGAGAGTTGTCCTTCCGAGGACACGATGTTGGTCATTATCGGCGAAGGCGATAAGCAATTGGGGCTAGCCGTGGACGACGTTCTCGGCGAAGAGGACATCGTCATCAAATCCATTGCCGACAATTATCGCAATGTTGCCGGCGTCGCGGGAGCCACCATACTCGGCGACGGCCGCATTTCCCTTATTCTCGATCCAGCTACGCTGATCGAAATGTCGTCTCACCCCGCCGTTGTTGCGGCGGAAACCCAGGAGTAGTTCACATGTCGCAACTTGAATGTTCGGAATCCGTATCAAAGCTGCAACTGTTGCAACAGCTTTTTGCATCTGCCACGCATGACGCCTCCGCGGCCATGTGCTGCTGGACGAATAACCTCATCACCCTGACGCTCGACGAAGTCTGCGAGCTGCCCCTGGCCGAAGCCTGCTTGGGGTTGAATCTCGACGACGAACGCCTCACCATGGTTGTGCTCAATCTGGAAGGCGAAATCGGCGGCGCCATGGTTTTGACTTTCACCGAGGAAGACGGCCGGCGATTGGCCGCCTCGTTGCTCCACGCAACGCCGGGCAGCGGCCCCGAATGGAACGACATGGAAATGTCGGCCCTGGCCGAAACCGGCAATATCCTCGGCTGTGCCTACATCAACGCCTTGACGCGGCTTATCGACCGCCAGTTGGTGCCCTCGGTGCCGTACTTCGTGCAAGACTACGGCGCGAGCGTGCTCCAACAGGCAATGCTGGCCCAGGCCTCCGGCCGCGACTCGGTATTGATTTGCCGCACCGGTTTCCATTGCAAAAATGAAAATCTAAGCTGGCGCGTTTTGTTCATTCCGACCATTGCCTTACGTGAGGCGATGGAAGACGCCATGCGTTAAACTATCCAGCAACAACCTCTACCGATCCACTAAACAATATGGCTACCACGACGCGAACAAACACCGATCGCATTGCCGTGGGCATTGGTCAAGCCGCCGTTGCCGCCGAGCCGAATTTCATCACGACGATTCTCGGCTCCTGCATCGCAGTGACCATGTATGCCCCGCATCTTCGATTGGGAATGCTCAGCCATGTAGTGCTGCCGCGCTCCACAGGCGCTACGGCCTACCCGGCGAAATTTGCAGATACGGCTGTCACCCACATGATTTCGGTACTCGAAGGCCGTGGCGCGACAATTAATAAATTAGTTGCCAAAATTGCAGGCGGCGCCTGCATGTTCGGCGACGCCAAATTTCTACAGATCGGCGATTCCAACGTTCAGGCCGCCATTGAAGCCCTGAACGGCGCGGGCGTCCGCATTGCTGCCCAAGACGTCGGCGGAAAACTGGGACGCCGTGTTAGTTTTGATCTTTCCGACGGTTCCCTCACCGTGGAATGTATCGGACATCCCTCGCACACTATTTGAACTCAAGGACAATACAGCTATGGCAAAGACGTTACTCGTAACCGACGATGCCGCGATTATCCGCGCAAAGATCAAGGAAGTCGCCATGAGCGTCGGCTGGACGATCGTGGGGGAAGCCAAAAACGGCAAAGAAGCGGTCGAAAAATTCGCCCAATTGCGTCCCATGGTCATGACCGTTGATCTTGTCATGCCCGAATACGACGGCATCTACGCCCTGCGCGAAGTACTGGCGCTGGATCCCAACGCCAAAGTCGTCGTTATCAGTGCCATTGGACAAAAACACATTTTGAAGGACGCTTTCCAGATCGGCGCCGCCGACTTCGTCGTCAAGCCATTCGACAAAGCAATCCTTGTCAAGACCCTGGAGCAATTTGCCGCTGCCCCTGCGCCCGAACCCGCGGGAGCTTGTTAATGTACGCGACGATTATTCACGCAGCCGGATCACCGGCTCGGGGTCGTAATCGATGGCCACGCGCCGACCGCCGCGGCCGATCGACAACCGACCCGCCTCGACGACCAACTCGTTGATAAAACTGTTGGCCGGCGTGGCAATAATGCCGCGTCGGTCGATTTCCTCGATCTTTTCCCGCCGCTCTTGCAAAGTTCTCATCGCGTTGACGGAAGTGGTTGCCTCGACAATCGCCTCGACGGAATCATAGCCATAACCAACCGGCTTGAGTCCGTCGCCTTGCCACGGCACGAGGCGAAAATAGTCAGGGCTCACATAACGAAACGCCGCGCCCGACTGCCGGTCGATATAGCCGTGACTGACGCCGCGGAACTGGTCGTCATGCCGAATGATCCCTCCGCCGTCGGGCCCTTCGCAGAACAGGCACAGGCCCTGGTCATTAGCTCCCGCCCCTTCGTCGGGATAACCTAATCCATTGACCACGCTCAGCGCCGCGCCGTTTTCCCAAACCACCTGGGCCGTTGACCAAAGGTATCCCTCTTTCCCATTGGGAAATCGGCCTTCGATGCCGCGCACCGATACCTCGACCGGCCGTAAGCCCGTAATGAAATAAACCAGATCGACGTAGTGACAGCCGATATAAGTGAAGGGATCGCTGTTTTCCTTGGTGAACCAATTCTGGAAATTGGAATGCCGATACCGATACGGCTCGATCAACTTGGCTTCGCCGCAGCGAAATTCGCCGAACCGTCCGCGGCGGTAAAGCCCTCGAGCATCCAAGGCCCGCCGGTCGAATCGCTTGTGATATTCGACGCCGACCAAAAGCCCTCGCTCGAACGCCAATTCCTCGATCTCTTTTGCTTGGGCGTATTGCAGCACAAGCGGCTTGACGGTCAGTACATGCTGATCGCATTCCAAGGCCGCGCGGATCACCGAGTCATGGAAATGATCGGGCACTGCAACGACTACTAAACTGCGCGGAGGCAGCTTGGTGATGGCTTCGCGATATAAATCAGGAAACATCCGCTCGGGCGATTCGTCGAGCGAAGGCATCGCCTTGAACGTTTGACCGGGAAATGCCTCGCAAAGCGTCGCATCCTTGGCCAAATCTCGCAATGGCGAAGAATTGAGCGCGCAGATTTCAATCGAATCGATTGCGCCCAAGCGTTCGAGATGATAAAGCGAAGGCAGCAACTGGTCATGCGTAATCATGCCCCCGCCGACGATGAGGGTTTGCAGGGGAGTTGTGGCGTTTGCGTTCATGAAATCACCTCCGCAATGGCTTCTTCGATCACCGAGAAACCTTCAAGAATTGCCTCTTTCGGAATCACCAAAGGCGGCGACAACTTGACCGACGCCCCGCCATAACCCACAGGCGAAAACAACAAAAGCCCCTTCTCGACGCATCGGCGCACAATGGCTGAAGCCGTGGGAGCGTCGGGCTCGATGCCGCCCGGCTTGACGATATGCAGCGACGCCACTAGCCCGCGTCCGTGAACCGCCCCAATATGGTTCGGAAATTGCCGGCCTATGCGTTGCGATTCGGAAATGAAAATCTCTCCCATGGCGCGGGCGTTTTCGACTAATCCCTCTTCCTCGATCACTTGCAGATTCGCCAGCACCGAGGCCGCGCAAATCGGATTGCCCGTATGGGTCGAAGTCATTGCGCCCGGCGGATAAAAATCCATCACATCCGTGCGGCCAATGACGGCCGAAACAGGCAACCCGCTCGAAATGCCCTTGCCGCAACAAATTAGGTCGGGCGTAATGCCGTAATGTTCAAAACCCCAAAATTTTCCCGTTCGGCCAAAACCCGCCTGCACTTCATCCATGATCAACAGCGCACCGTGCCGGTCGCACCATTGCCGAAGCTGTTGCATGTATTCCGGCGGTGCAAAACTGGCATTGCCGCCCTGGTAGGTTTCCGTCATGACGCCGGCTACCCGCTCAGGCGTCATGCCCTGGGCGGCCAACGATTCCAAAAAAATCTCAAAACGAGTATCGGGGCAACGAAAGCCGTCAGGAAACGGAACCTGGATGATATCTTGATCCAGATTGACGATCCATTGCTTGAGCCCCGGAATGCCTCCAGCCATCTGCGCGCCCAGCGTGCGGCCGTGAAAGGCATTCTGGAACGTCACGATACCGATCTTCTCGTTGCCGCCGGTGTGGCGTCCCCAGGTGCGGGCCAACTTGATCGCGCATTCGCACGCTTCGGCCCCCGTGGTCAGCAGAAACACCTTGTCGAGTCCGTCCGGGGCCTTATCGGCCAGCGCCTCGACCACTTCCGAACGAATCTCGGAAGGAAAACAGTAGTTGTGGATCAGGCCATGTTCGACTTGATCCAAAATCGCCTTCTTAATCTTTGGATGCGCGTGGCCGGCATTGGCCACCAAGACGCCCGACGACCAGTCGAGCCATTTATTGCCCCAGCGATCATAGACATGAATGCCCTCAGCCCGGTCCCAGATCACTTGTGGCTGTCCGCCCATCGAACGCGGTTCATGCCGGTGAAGCCGGTCTAGAATCGGAATCGACTCCGGCACGGGAATGGGAGTGTTGATGCATCGATACCGGGTGGAAATCGAGCGAGTTCGTAGCTCTGGCATGATAAAAAACCTTGAAACGAGTTGATTTGTCCGGTGGGTCAGACAAAATATCGTTCCACGTTTTCCCATCGCCGTAGTGCCGCCACGGATACCGACGCGGGCTAGTTTGGTCTCAGATAAGCAATGTCGGGAGGGCCGGGCACCGACCGGAGGTTGGTCGGCGGGAAGCCCGGTAAACAGGAGTTTTTAACCAAGCACTACCCGACATTATTTACCTGAGCATCAATAACTACAAATCCAATTCGGCGCAAACAAAAACACCCCGATCCTAAACCGACCCGGTATTTCGGGTGCCTGGTTTGGCCCGGAGTGCTCGTTTTGCGCCGACAGTGCCGCTACGGATGCCGACGAGCGTTCAAATTTTCTGTATTTTACCACTGGAAACAGAAATTACAAGGTCTCGGGCCAGAGCGGCAGGAGAACTGCAAAGTCGTTGGCCAGGGAGAAGCCGTCATCCTGAGCGAAGCGAAGGATCTCGTTAGCATATTGGGACTTGTATAGACTCCAGGAGATTCTTCGCTTCGCTCAGAATGACTGTTTATGGCGACTTTGAAGTTCTCCTGGCAGAGAATTGTAGGGCGAGTTAGGCGAAGCGATGGCCCGCCATTTTGCGAGGAGCTCCACTCCTCGCCATTTTTCCTACATTCCCCGGTTCTCATTAGACCGAATGGCATCCGCTTTTTCCTTTTTTGCCTAATCAAGCCCTCTTCGCTCTTGGCCAAAATGGCGGAATCTGCTACAAGAGGCGGCGGATATTCGGTTCATCTTACCTGGGATTGCCCGTTATGAATTTTGTTCGCGTTGTGCGGATGGCGATCCGCTACAAATTCACCTTTGCCGCCACGGTTGTTTCTGCGTTGGTCGTCGCCGCGTTGTGGGGTGGCAATATCGGCACGCTTTACCCCGTGGTCGAAGTGGTTTTCCAGAACCAGTCGATGCAGCAGTGGGTGGACGGGAAGATCGCGCAGAGCCACAAGACCGTGGCCGCCAAAACAGCGAAGCTCGACGAGTTGCGGGCGCAACGAAATTCCCAAGGCACGGAGAAACCGACCGAAATTGACGGCCAGATTGCCGAGACCGAGGGCTCGCTCCTGGCCGAGCAATGGGCTTTGTGGAGCTACGAAAGCATGAAGCCCTATATCGAGGAATATCTACCCAACGACCCGTTTCAAACATTGGCCTTGGTAACCGGTTTGCTGCTGTTGGGCACGATCATCAAAGACGTATTTCTCGTGACCAACAGCATCCTGGTTGCCCGGCTGTCGCAATTGGCCACGTTCGATCTGCGCAAGCTTTTTTATCGTCGCACGTTGCGGATGGATCTGGCGGCTTTCAGCGAAGACGGCACGGCCGATCTGATGAGCCGTTTCACGAACGACATGGCCCAAGTGGCGGGCGGGCTCGATTCGCTGTTCGGCAAGCTGATCCGCGAGCCCTTGAAGATGATCGCCTGCTTAGTGTTGGCCGGCTTCATCTGCTGGCGATTGCTGGTGCTATCGTTGGTGGTCGCGCCCGTGGCGGCATATTTGGTGCGATGGCTGGCAAAAACCCTGAAGCGGGCGAACCGCCGTGCGATGGAAGAAATCGCCGTCATGTATACCACACTGGAAGAAACCTTCCGCAGCATCAAAATCGTCAAGGCATTTACCAACGAACGCCAAGAGCGCAAGCGATTCCACAACGACAACAAACGCTATTATGAGAAGGCCCTGCGCATTGCCGGCTACGATTCGTTGACCCATCCGATGACGGAAGTGCTGGGCATCGTGGCCCTTTGG
>CAZNMP010000047.1:0-2562 GCA_964573875.1 uncultured Planctomycetaceae bacterium
GCCTGCGAAGCTCCAGTTGGGAAATTCCTGCAACGTCAGGTAATGCTCATTTCTGCCGTCGATGGGCTGAAAAAAACCGATCGGGTCGGAAACGTGGATCAAAACGGGGATTCCCAACTGGCCGGCCTTGTGCCAAATCGGATCAAGCCGCTCATCATCGACGCGCAGCAGGGCGTCGGAACGGTCGCGAAAATAGAGGCCCAGTTCCTTGGTTACTTTAAGCCCTCGTGCCCCGGCAGCCACGTCACGCTCCAAAGAGTCGATGCATCGTTTGGCGAAATCCTCGTCCTTAAGCAAAACAGGATCGCCCCATTGGGCAAAATCAGCCATTGTCATGGCGGCAAAACGGCCAGGATAGCGACGCACGTAATGATCCAAAAAACACTCCAGCCCGCGGCGCGCAATGCTGTAGGTATTGTTCACCAACGGCATCGTGGTGTTGCCCGTCACGTTGACCCACGTTTCAACGCCGACCGCGTCCATCAGTTCAATCAGCTTCTCGGCCGGCAAATCGCCGAAAAGATGATTGTGGGCATCGACCACTGGAAAACGCGCCTGCCGAGGAGTGTGTTCGGCAACTTTTAGTAGGCATTTTGGGCGATAGTCTTTTAACAATACGTCGGCCATGGCCTTTTTCTCCGCCAATCCTACGGCAATATCGCCTCGATGCCGGTCATTTCACAGAAATTAATCAGATCATTGTAGAGATGCTCGCCGTAGCCGAGGCAGGCGTATTCGTTGGTCCAATGCTTGAGCATCTTGTCGATATCGCAATGGGCCGTCACGAAACCGTGCGGCCAGAAGGGAATTCCGCATTCGTGTTTACGGGCTTCGAGCTGATCGGCGGGCGGTTCGAAGATCGAACATCGCGTGATGACCATCGTAAATCGGCCATCGACGCGGCCTAGCCTTGCCAGCACGCCCTCTCCTGCCTTGCAAACAAGCTTGATCGAAAGACCGCCGGCCTCGCCTTCGGTCGGAATGCCATGTTCGGCGAATCCGGCGGGGCCTAATTTGCTCGCTAACGACGGCGGACACGCGCCATCGCCGATGATTTTGATCTCCCGACTAGCCTTTTCGATGTGCTGCAAATCTCCGTAATAAACCGGCTCATGGCTCAACTTGGTCAACAGCAACACCGTCATCGCGGTATTGAAATCGCCAAGGGTCGAACAGCCGACGCCATCCTCCAACATCATGCTTTGGGCAAAACACGTGGCGCCGTATTCGTCGCCAAGGCCGGGGAATGACTGAATCGTATAGAAATCCCACTGGTTCTTCGCCACCAACTTTTTGATCGCTAGATACAAACGCAAAGAACGTTCGTTGACGATATTTTTCTCGGGCATTGCACCAAAGAGCTTACAAATTCGTGGTTCCAGGGCGGCCAGTTCGTCGTCGCTGATCTGCTGGGCCGTGCGGAGCAGTTCGGAGGTGTCGCGCGAGTCGATATCGACGCCGAACATTTTCATCCACTGGCTTGGATCGGCTGCGCCGCAGGTTTGGCCCATGCCGCGCCCACCGAACGTGCCGATGGTCGACATGTTAAGCCAGTTGCGCATGTGTGCAGCCCGGCAGAAGCCGGCGATTTGATCGACTTCCGCGGGTTCCGAGGCCCGGCCGTAGACGAATTTATGCGGGATACCGACTTCGAGCAACGCACCGTGCAGGACCAGACCGCCGACAGGTCGCCAACCTTGCGAACCGGGATGCGTCCAGATGAGCAAACCCTTGCCTGTCATGGCGAAATCGCGCAATGCGGCGATCATGTGCGCCGACCATACCCATGTGCCGGAAAACAACACGACGCAGTCGATCCGATCATCGTCCTTCATCTTCTTCAGGGCCGTGCGGGCTTCTTGCTTGGTAGCCACGACAACGTCGTGCTCGACGAGTTGGAGGCCGCGGTCGGTTAAAGCCTTTTTAGATTGCGCGATCATCGCATCATCGATAAAAGGGCAGCCCATCGGATCTTGTAGCCCGTCTTTATGAACGCCGTAAATAATGAAACCAACCGTGGGACGAATCATCGCGTCATCTCCTGTCAATGTTATGAATTCCAATAATCCCGTATGGCGGGATAAAGTTCTCGATACTTGTTGAAACGATCGTTATAAACGGCGGCTCGACGCGCGTCGGGCTCGATGGTGTGGCTGGTTTTGACCCATTGGTTGGCCAGAATGCGCGGAGAAACGCCCGTCCGCGCGGCACAAGCCAACATGGCTGCCCCCAGACATCCGGCCTCGGTAACTTCCAAGGTGACAATGGGGCGGTTCAACACATTGGCCTTGAGTTGCACGAGGGTTTCGCTCTTAGCGCCGCCGCCGATGGCGCGAAGTTGGCTGATGTCGAGCCCAGATTCATGGAGGATCTCGAAGTTCAGCCGCATTTCCATAGCCACTCCTTCGACGAGCGCTCGCAACACTTCATTGCGTGATGTGCTTAAACGCAAGCCGAGGATTGCACCGGGCGTGTTGGCATCAAAATAGGGCGTGCCGGAGGGCGTAAAATAGGGCAATACCAGCAGATTGGTGGGCTCGGAGGACATCGAGCGGATAAGCA
>CAZNMP010000047.1:2662-11514 GCA_964573875.1 uncultured Planctomycetaceae bacterium
AAATAGGGCAATACCAGCAGATTGGTGGGCTCGGAGGACATCGAGCGGATAAGCAAAGTGTAAACGTCGGTGCCGGAACGCGCGGCATCGGCCAGTTCGGGCTGTCCCCACTGATCGCGGAACCACCGCAAGATATTCCCGCCTGTTAGGCTGAAAAAAACCGTGGAATAGGCGCCCGGCACGGTAAAATCATAGGTGCAAAGGTTTGCCCGATAGAGCTCCTGGCTGAGGCACAGTTGCTCGAACATCGGACACACGCATTCAACGGTGCCGGAAGCATACATAGCCATGCCAGGCTCGACCGCTCCCGCGCCTAACGCACCACAGGGTTGATCGTGTCCGCCAGTGGCCACGATGACGCCGTTCGGCAGGCCGAGGTCTTGCGCAATCGCGGTGGGAATAGTTCCAACCACACTGCCCGAGGCCATTGGTCGCGCAAGCCGCGAGGGATCAAGGTCTAGGGTTTGCAATATCTCCGTCGACCACTCATGGGTACGCACGTTGAAGAACATGGTGCGGCCGGCCAGCGGCCAACTGATCGCAGGGTCGAGCCCAAGCTGCTGCTGGAATAAATCTTCGAAGCATAGGAACTTATGCGCCGAGGCAAATACTTCCGGTTGATTTTGCTTGAGCCAAAGCAGTTTAAAAAGCGTGAACATCGGGTGCGGCGTGTGGCCAGTCAGGTCGTAAAGCCGTTCGGCGCCAAACTCGCGGCTGAACGACGAAACAATCTCAACGGCTCGGGCGTCGGACGAAACCATGCCGTTGCCTTGGATGCGGCCGTGGGCGTCTATCGGCGTGAAG
The DNA here is from genome assembly GCA_964573875.1 of uncultured Planctomycetaceae bacterium. Classification (GTDB taxonomy): domain Bacteria; phylum Planctomycetota; class Planctomycetia; order Pirellulales; family Thermoguttaceae; genus CAYWGR01. The sequence continues at coordinate 3,467 of CAZNMP010000047.1, forward strand.
GCTTCGCCCTGGCAAGAAATGCCCAACGCCTGAATGGGATCGGAGGATTGAGCGGCTGCCGCCTCGCGAATGACATCGCGGCAATCCCGGCACACACGCTCGGAATCTAGCTCGGCCCAGCCGGGATGGGGAGTGAGCAACGGATATTCGCGATAAGCCAACGACAGCAGTCGGCCTTCATCGTTGAATACCGCCGCTTTGCACCCCGTGGTGCCGATATCGAGACCGAGATAGCTCATAACGTCATCCTATTGCGTCGAGAACCGGTAAATACACGTATGCCGGTAGTCTACTCCCGGGCGAAGGATCGTGGAAGGGAAGTGCGGGTGATGCACCGCGTCAGGCGGACGGCCGGTTTCCAAGCATACGCCGGCATGTTTGCCATAGCGTTGCCCTCGCTTGCCCTTCAAGCTACCGTCGAGATAATTGCCTGTGTAGAGCACAATCGCCGGCTCGGTCGTCAACACATCCATCTGTCGGCCGCTTGCAGGATCGCTAAGCATGGCCACATGGGCGAGTTTTCCATCAGGATGATTGTGCAGATAACACAAATCATAGCCTTGTGTTTTGGGAGTCGTTTGTTGGATACGAGCGCCGATTTGTGTCGGTTCTCGGAAGTCGTATGGCGTTTGTTCGACATGGGCCACTGCACCCGATGGTAGATCGGGTTCCTCGGCCGGGATCCAACGGTCGGCATCAAGTTGCAGCGTATGGCCAAGTACATCGCCTCGGCCGTCGCCGGCCAGATTGAAGTAGCTATGATGCGTCATATTGACGAGCGTGGGCCGATCCGTGGATGCTTGATACTCGATTCGCAGTTCGTTGTCGTTCGTCAAGGTGTAAATAACGACGACATCCAGAGTGCCGGGGTACCCTTCATCTCCGTCGGGGCTATGCAAGCTGAAGCGGACGGCCGAGCCGTCTGGCTGCGAGATGGGGTCGGCTTGCCAAACACAGCGGCTGAAGCTGCGATGTCCCCCGTGCATGTGGTGAGGGCCATCATTCCGCGAAAGTTGATGCGTTGTGCCGTCGAGCAAAAAGTTGCCGTCGGCAATGCGAAATGCCACGCGGCCCACAATGCAGCCAAAATAGGGACTTTGCGTTTCGTAGGACGGCAAATCGTCGAACCCAAGGACGATGTCTTCCGAGTTTCCAGACCGGTCCGGCATCCAAAGTTCGGTAACGGTCGCCCCGTAGGTGATGACTCGGGCCAACGCGCCGTGGGCATTTCGCAATGTGTAGCGATCCACGGCCAGCCCTTCGGCCGTTGTTCCCCATCGATCTTTTTCAACACAAGAAGTCTTCGCCATAGTTCACAAAACCCTGCTTCTATTCAGCCGCGGCCTTTTTCGCTTTTTCCAAAACATCTTTCAAGGCGATCGGTGCGCCGTTTTGGCGTTTGCTTTCGTCGGCGCCCTCCATGAAGGCGTAGATTTCCAGCGTTTGCTCGGGCGTGACCGGCGGTTTGCCTGTCTTGATGTATTTGACAATCTCCAACAGCAGCGGCTCGTAGCCGCCAAAGTTACCGGCCGGGGCGATGCCTTTGTCGCCGAACACCGTAGCTCCAAACCCGGTGGAACCGCGGAGAATGCCGCGGAACGTGCCTAGCCGGCCGTCCTCCCAAACGCCCGAGGCCAGATCGGCCGTTGGCGTTTTGACGCGGCTCACTGTTTTACAGCCGGAACCCATGATGGTAAATAGCAACTCGCAACCGTGGATGCCATAGTAATACAAATCGGGATGGCTAGGCTCGAGCGGAGCGTTGTTGCCGTAGGCGTCACAGCCAAGCACCTGGCCAACTCGCGGATCATTGCGCATTTTTACATAGTCAGGACTATAGCGGAGCGACGAATTCGAAAACAACGGTGTGCCTGTTTTCGCGGCCATGTTGTAGATCCGCACCACGTCGGTCAGCGAGGCCGCCACGGGCTTGTCGATGAAAACGGGCTTTTTCGAGGGAAAAACCGCCCTGGCTTGCTCCAGATGCTTTCGGCCGTCGATGCTCAAAATCAAGACAGCATCCACTTTCGGCAACATTGCCTCGATGGAATCGACAATCTCGACGCCCATGTCGCGCATTGCTTGAATATTTTTTTGGATATTGTCGGCGCTAAAGGGAATGTCGGGACTGAACGTCGGCACGGCGGCCACGACTTTCATTTCGCGGATCGCCGGATCGGTTTTTGAATTAGTAAGAATTTGCGTCCACGGTACGCCGTGGGCGTCGAGCCCGACGATGCCGATGCGAATGAATGGCTTTTCTTGTGCTGAACTATTGCCCACTGCAGCTAGGAAGATCATGGCGGCGGACAAAAACGATAACGCAAAAAATCGATGATAAAACATAAGTAGCACTCCCTTGTTTGTTAAACTTGTTCAGGAATCACATAGGGTGCTCGATATTCTCGCTTCAGCAGTTTGTCGGCTTCAGGATCATTAACGAAATGCTCGGCCTTGGAATCGAAACGCACCGACCGCTTGAGATGGTTGGAAATCTTCGCCAAGTGGCAGACGGCCGTGGATAGGTGGCCCTGTTCCACGTCGGCATTCAATTCCTCGTGCTTGCGACTGCGGCAGGCGGCAATCCAGTTCTGGAAGTGAGGCACATCCATCATGGGATGGCCGTCGGCGGCTGCATGTGGACCAGGCTCATGGTTTGGTCCCATGAATGTGTAGTAGCTTGAATAGTCGGGGATAATCATGTAACCTTCGCTACCGTAAAAGATCACGCCCACAACTTGGTTTGGTGCGACAAAGGGATACTTCTCGCGCATCTCCGCTTCGCTGTTGGTATACCAGTGGCGAATCTCAAACGATACCTGCAAATTTCGGCCCTCATACTGACAGACCAGCGATTGCGTGTTGGGCGTGTCAGCGTCATCATCCTCGGCGGGCACATAACGTCCGCCCAACGACATCATAATATCCGGATGCGCATCTAAACCAAGTCCCCAGCGAATGATATCGATATCATGGCATGTTTGATTGGCGATATCGCCGCTGGCAAAGTTCGAGTTCCAATACCAACGATGATGCTGGAAATTACTGTATTCCACCATTTTCGCCGGTCCTACCCAGGCGTCCCAATTGAGCCCCGCCGGGGCAGGCTGCGGGCGGTGCTTGCCCAGGTTGCCTCGCATTTTATAAGACATACCACGAGCCATGTAGAGCTTGCCGATCACACCCTCTTTCAGCTTTTTGATGCCTTCCATGACATTTGGGCTGGATCGGTTTTGTGTGCCGATCTGGACCATGCGCCCGTACTTTCGGGCGGCCTCAACCATTTTGCGGCCTTCCCAAATGTTGTGCGTGGCAGGTTTTTCCACGTAGACGTCCTTGCCTGCCTGGCAGGCCCAGATCGTCTGCAGGGCGTGCCAATGGTCTTGTGTGGCGAAGCTGACCGCATCAATCGACTTATCGTCGAGCAATTTCCGCTGATCGGCATAGAAGGCCGGCTTTTTCCCGGATAACTCCGGGAACGACTTCGAGGCGCCGTCTAGTCTCGCCTGATCGCAATCACAGATAGCGGCAATCTCAACGCTGCCTTCTTGAACAAGCTTGTCCAAAGCAGTCACATGCGAATGCATCCGCCCGCCCATTCCAACCAGACCGATGCGAATCCGTCCATTTGCGCTCTGAGCAGACTTCACAATGGCCGGCGCAGACATCAAGGAAGCCGCAACTGCCGAAGATTTCAGAAACGTTCGTCGATTTGTGTTAGCCATGACGCACCTCTTTTTGATCATTTACGGAGGATGGAACGCATTACCACGGCGGCAGACAAAGCGTGCCGCCTTCCAAATGAACAATGCTGCCGTTAATGAACCCGGCTTCGTCGCTCAACAGAAAAGCGACGGCATTGGCCACGTCGATGGGTTGCCCCATCCGTTGAACGGGGATTTTTTTCGCCACGTCCGCGTAGATTTCTTCTTTAGGCTTTGACCAACCTGCACACGAGGCGGCCAGCATCGGCGTGTCGATCGTGCCGGGGCTTACGCCAACGAACCGAACGCCCTTCGGACTGTGATCAGTCGTTAGCGATCGAATCAGGGCGACCAGAGCCGCCTTTGTGGCACAATAAATTCCGTGGCCGGGAAAGCCGATGTCAGCGGCTACGGATGTAGTGAAACAAATGACGCCTCCGCCTTGCCGTTCCATGATCGGAATGGCATGTTTTGCCACGAGCACGGGCCCTAGCAAATTCACGTTGACCATTGCGTGGAAATCGTCGAGTGTCAGGTCGGTGATTTTTTGGTTGCGCAACAGACCAGCGTTGGAATGAACGGCATCGAGACGGCCGAACCTTTCAACGGCCAAATGGATTGCCGCTTGAACATCCACCTCGCTCGACACGTCGCCGAACTTAAAAACGCACGCATGGCCTTCGTCGGTAAGACGTTTTGCCAGCAATTCGCCTTCTTTGGCTTGAATCGACATCGTAACGACCTTTGCACCCTGACGTGCCAGCAGTTCGGTGCAAGCTTCGCCGATTCCCGACGTTCCACCCGTGATGAGAATAACTTTGTCTTGAAGAGTACTCATATTCATATTTCCTTGGCAAATAGATGATTTCGTCGATGTTGCTTTTTAGATGCTTGGCAATTCATAGCCCGTGCGGCGAGAACGGGATCGCAGTTTGTTCGCTTCGTCATCGCCGATGAACTCTTCTTTTACGGGATCCCACTGTAATTTGCGATTCAGTTCGCGGCAGATATTGATCAAATGGCAGACGGTCGTGCTGCGATGTCCGACCGCGGCCGAAGCGACTGGTTTCTCCCTCGTTCTCATGCAGCGGACCCAGTTCCCGATGTGTTCATGCGAAACGCTGGCGAATTCGGACTTATCGGCTGCCGGCGGGGCGTCTTTGATCAGTTCACGCGGATTACTGGACAACTTATTGCGGTTGATTTCGATCTTGCCTTTTTCGCCGATGAAAACGCCGCCCATCTGCGGACCTTTATCATGTGGGATATCCATCTTGAGAATGACGCCGTTGACATAGCGCATCGAGACCTTGGCATTTAGCCCGCGGTTCCATTCCGGCCGAATCGACATGGCGTCGTCGTAGCGCGTCGAGTCTTTTGTGTTTGCACCGGACTCTTCAGGGCCTTCGGGCCAGATTTCGACGGGGCCGGTGTCGTCGGTGCCTAGGGCTCCTTGGATCTGGTCGAAGGCATGGACCCATCCGGTCACGAGCCAGCCGCAGTATTCTCGGAAGCGGGCCCAATGATCAAGGCCCGGATGCAACTCCGAGCTAAAGGGAATCAGTTCGGTTTGGCTGCACCAAAGATCCCAGTTCATTTCCGGAGGCGTGGACTCGGCCGGAAACTTCGGACGATAGGCCGGGCCTCGGAAGTTCGGGCATCGCACGGTTTGCACCTTGCCGATGGCGCCGTTGCGGATCAGATCGCTGCCGAAATTGTTGATGGCGATGGATCGCTGCTGGGTGCCCGTTTGAAAAACCGTTTTGTACTTTTGTTCCGCGCGGACGAGATACTGCCCTTCCTCGATCGTAAGCGTTAATGGTTTTTCGGCGTAAACATCAAGTCCCGCCTGCATGGCATCGAGGCAAGCCAGCACGCGGACGTGCGTCGGCGTGGCGACAAATACGCCGTCGAGCTTTTCCTTGGAAAGCATCTGGCGATAGTCTTGATAGGTTGCGCACTTTTCGGCGACGATCGTGTTTTTCAGTTGTCGGACTGCACCTAAATACCGAGGAATCGCTCGCAAGTCGCAATCGGCTACGGCCACGAGTTGCAGATCCGCGGGACTTTCCCTTGTCAAATCATACGAACGACCGCCGGGCCCGATCATACCGACGTAAATCCGATCATTTGCGCCGGGCTTTCCTGGTTTGCCCAGTACGGAGGCCGGGATTACTTGGGGAACCGCTAATGCAGTGGCCGTAGTTGCCGCGGCTTTCAGGAAGCTTCGTCGATTTGTCGGGGTGTTGGACATTTCCTCTATCCTATTCGGGGACGACAGAAAACAATCTTATCCTTTGAAGCCCGATCGAGCACGGCGCGAACCGCCGGATCGCCGGAATTCGACCGCTTTGTCGATCAGTGTGAAGATGTCATACTTGGGCCGGTAGCCTAAAACGTATCGCGATTTGGCCACGTCGATGCAGAAATCTTGGCCTACTGGATCAACCAGGTCGAGCGTTTCGATGCCAAGTTTTTTCGCGGCATACTGGGCGGCCTCGACGTAGTTGAAAGGATCGTTCATGGCGATCATAAACGTCTGGCCTTCAATGCCTTCCGTTCGCAGGGCCAACAGATACGACTGCACGCAATCCTCGACAGCCACGATGTGTCGGCGCATCGGCGTGCCGTCGGGATGGCGCAAGGCAACGGTTGCGTCGCGTCCGCCGGAAAACTCCTCGCGCTGGCGATCGTTCATCAGCTCGGACCAAACAGGCACTCCGAACTGGTCGCCGGCGACGGTGAGATGCGTCAGGATATCATCCTCGGCCTGAATCCACGACATGCGGAGGCAAACGGTCGGCACGCCGGCCTGCCAAAAGAACTCTTGAAACATCGTTTCTTCAAGGGCTTTCGACAGCGGATAGTAGCCCGGATAGGCAACCATCGGCATGTCTTCGCGGATGGGCACAGGCTGCCGATTAAAATAAATGCCGTTCACCGCATCGCCGCTGGCCAGGATGACCCGTTGCGGTCGTTTGGTGCGCATCGCGGCGTCCAACAGATTAAAAGTCCCCTGGGCGCTCACTTTGATCACGGCCTCCCGGTCTTCCTTGCAGGAGGCAAGATGAATCACGGCATCGCTCCGAGCGACTACGGATTCCATCGCCTGGCTGTCGGCGATATCGAGCTGAACTTCCTCGACGCCTTCCACGCCGACCGGCAATCGGCGATCGGCCGCGATAACATGATAACCTTCGGCCACAAGGGCCTCACAAAGCGGGCCGCCCAGCTTGCCGCTGGCGCCAGTGACCATGACGGATTTGATCTTCAACATATCTTCTCCCCGTAGGGTGCGTCCTCGACGCACCGATATTATGCCAAATGTGTTACGAAGGAGGTGCGTCACGAACGCACCCTACTTTTTGTAATACTCCATGAATTCGACGATAGCCCCGTCTTTGGTTTGATAAAACCCGACACGTGCAATGCCGGCGTCGAACGGTTCTAAAAGCACTTTAAGGCCCTCGGCGGCTTTCGCGATGCTTTCCACACGGAAGGCAATATGGGGATGATCGCGCACGGGACTTTGCACGGGACTGTCAGACTCGAATCGCAACCATTCGATCTTATACGGATGCGCTGCGATGTCGGTTACCCAAACTTTAGTAGCCGCAACGTAAACTTCCCCTGGTTTTTTCTCGGTCGTGATCATGCCGACATGATCGAATTGCATCGTATTCTCCTTGGTATCGTTGGCCGGCGTTGCGGCCGTTGTTGCTAATAGAAATAGCGTTGCGGTTGCTAACACCGTTATTGGTTTGTGAATAAGCATGAGAAACATCTCAATTGGTCAGTATTTTTTGCGAATGGCAGAACATTGCTGTGCTTGGCCTACCTTGCTTCTGAAGAATCAGAAATGAACCGCCTTTCCGGTATGCGACGATTCCTCGGCGGCGGCCAACAGCGCCACGGCATCGCGCGATTCGGCGGGCGTGATGCGATTCGGCCGTTGATTCTGGGCAACGCAATCGGCGAAGTAACGCAACTCGCCACGCAAAATGCCGAACCGCTGGCCGAAGACGTGCGGCCAGTAGAACGTGTCGGGGCGACGATTGCCCGCGGCGTCATGGATTTCCAGGCCGGCTTCCCCGCAGTTGATATAGATGGCTCCTTCCGTGCCGATGATTTCCATGCGGGCATCGATCTGGTAAGGCGTCGACTCGGGTAAGTGCCAAACCGATTCGATCACCGCGACTGCTCCGCTCTCGAAACGCACCATCGCAAAGCCGCCGTCGGGATATTTGTTCGCGCCCGGATGGACCTCTTGGGCGTAAACGCTCACTGGCTTCGATTGGCAGAACCAAAGCATGAGGTCGCCATCGTGGATGCCGTCGCCCATCA
>CAZNMP010000048.1:0-11407 GCA_964573875.1 uncultured Planctomycetaceae bacterium
ATACCCTGACATTTCGGGGGTTGCCGACAATTGGCTATTTGGCTAAACTACCAAATAGCAGTGGTCGATCCTATTGAGAGATGCTCGTATTGCCTAGCGGCCCTGCCGCCCCGTGATGTACACCCTAGAGTTTGCTTCCCCTGAGAAGGTTTTTTAAACAGATGGATACAAAAACTCAAGCGAAATACGAAGCCCGGGCTAAGATCATCAAGGCCATGTCCCATCCAACGCGGTTGTTTATCGTCGATGAGCTGGGTCGGAACGGCGAACGATGCGTGTGTGAATTGACGGAGATGATCGGGGTGGATATCTCGACGGTATCGCGTCATTTGGCCATGCTGAAGAATGCGGGGATCATCGAGGACGACAAACGCGGCTCGCAAGTGTATTACAGTCTGCGAGTGCGGTGCGTGTTGGATTTCCTTGAGTGTGTCGAGTCGGTTATGAAGTGCAACGCCAAGGATCAACAGCGATTGTTGGTGTCGTAAAGTGTGGCGGAGGTGTTTTTTTGCGATAACATTTGGCGAATTGGCCAAATGACATGAAGTTATCAGTAAGTCAAAACTTGAGGGGTTGCATGTCGCACGAGCAAACGGATTCGTCGAGTCGTTTTTCACCGGCGGTTGAAGCATTAGTGTCTCTGGGAGCGGCGATTGCTTGCAACGACGAGTCGGCCTTCAAACAGCATCTTCGGAATGCTTTGGGGTTGGGCATCTCTTGTGCCGATGCGGCGATGGCCATTGCTGCTGCCCGCGAGGTGAAGGGACATGCCGCGGAGCGGATGCAAAAAATTGCGGGCGAGCAGTTAGCGGCGGCTCGCGATATCGGCCCTTTGCCGGGTTCGTGTTGTTGTACAAAGCAATAATCGCACTATTTCATTGGGATTTTCATTATGAATAAAGAATGGGGAATATTTCTCGGCCTGTTAAGTATTTTTTTGCTGGCTTACTTTCTGAACTTTACCGATCCGGCGATTCAACAGGCGGTCATGGACGCCTGCTATATGCTTCAGTGGTATGCTCGCAACCATACGTTGGCTTGCGTTGTGCCAGCCATGTTCATCGCGGGGGCAATTGCCTCGTTCCTTTCCAAGGAAACGGTCCTTCGGCATCTTGGCCCTAAGGCGAACAAGGTTGAGGCGTATTCCGTGGCTTCAGTTTCCGGCACTGTGCTGGCTGTGTGCTCCTGCAGTGTATTGCCGATGTTTGCCGGGATCTATCGCGTGGGCGCGGGACTTGGCCCCGCGTCGGCCTTTTTGTATTCCGGACCAGCGATCAATGTGATGGCCATTTTTCTGACTGCACGGGTGCTGGGCATTGAGTTGGGGGTTGCTCGCATTATCGGTTCGATCTTGTTTGCAGTGATCATTGGCGTTCTGATGGCGGTGATTTTTCGCAAGGACGAGGAAAAGCGGGAAGCGGTCTTCATGCAGTTGCCCGATCCTCCCACACCCAAACGAAACCTGTGGCAAACGACGTTGTTTTTCGCATCCATGATTGGTTTTTTAGTGTTTAGCGATTGGGCCAATCCAAGCCAAACGACCATCGAGAAGAAAGACGGTACAAAACTACAAGTTGCCGTACTGCTGGAAACCACGGAAATGCTCCGGGTGCAGTTGGAGCAACCAACCGATGGTCTGAAGAAAGGCACGAAGCTGGAAGTGCCGAAAAGCGATATCGTGAAAACCGATTACGCAACACCGCAAGGCTACGAGTGGGCCAATTGGATATATACGCACCGATGGTATTTTGCGTTCGCCTGCTTGGCAAGCACATTGGTGATGATCGCCGGCTGGTTCGAAAAGGAAGAGCTGAATGACTGGATGAGTCAAACCTGGGGCTTTGCGAAGTCTATTGTCCCCCTGTTGTTCGGCGGCGTGTTTGTTACGGGATTTGTGGGGGCCTTGCTGCCCGAAAAGGCCGTTGCCAGTTGGGTGGGGGGGAACAGTTTTTCCGCAAATATGGCGGCTTCGGTGATTGGGGCGATGTGGTATTTTGCCACGTTGACGGAAATCCCAATTTTGGAAACACTGATGGGACTTGGCATGGGACGGGGGCCCGCGTTAGCATTACTGCTAGCCGGACCGGCTCTTTCATTGCCAAGTATTGCAGTGATTTACAGTGTAATTGGATTCAGGAAAACTGCGGTTTTTGTCGCGTTGGTGGTGGTGATGAGCGCCGTGGCAGGTATGGCTTTTGGATTGTTTTTTGGATAATCGTCCTCTGTCTGTTCCTTAGACAGTTGAGAAAATCTCGATATCAGGAGATGTGAAATGAAATTGATTCAAATCTTGGGAACCGGTTGCCCTAAGTGCGAAAAATTGAAAAAAAATGCCGAAGAAGCGGTTGCGATTGCAGGTATTGAAGCGAAGATCGAGAAAGTGACCGACATTATGCAGATTACCTCGTTCGGTGTCATGATGACGCCTGCCTTGGCGATTGACGGTAAAGTAAAATCCGTCGGCAAGGTGCTTTCACCGGAGGATATTCAAAAAATGCTGGCGTAAGCAAGTTCCTTGTTTCGCAAGAAAACCAGTACGCCAAGGAGTAATTCATGGATCTGAAAAATGCGGCAGCCGTTTGTTTGATCTCTCTTTTCTCGGCCACGTTGGTTGTGCTGATTGCCCGAGCACTGGACAATCAAGCGGCATCGCAACTGGAGCCGCGACTGGTTGAAATTGCCGAGGAACTTCGGGCCTTGCGGGCCCAAGGCGGAATGGCCGCTGCGTCGAACGTTCCGCCGAAGGCGGAGGAGGTTGCCGATGGCGTGGTCGTCTATTATTTTCACGGCAATACGCGGTGTCCTACTTGTCGGTCGATTGAAACCCAAGCAAAAGCGATCGTGCACGATCATTTTTCCTCGCAGTTGAGTGCGGGAGCAATGGCGTGGAAGATCGTCAATTACGAACAACCGGCTGCCGAGCCACTGGTGAAAAAGTTCGAGGTTCAAATACCGGTGGTCGTGGTGGCTCGGCTTAAAGATGGCAAAATCGTGGATTGGAAGCGATTGGATAACGTGTGGGCGTTAGTCGGCGATAAGCCGGCGTTTGCGAACTATGTGCAATCGGAGATTGAGAAAATGATTGCCGTGGAAAAGAAACCGGCCCAACCCCCAGTAAGTTCCACGCCGGCGAAGGAACCGCCGACGATTCCCATTCCTTAGTAAAACAAGTAAATCAGTCCAGTGGGAGATTAAAATGAGACGAAAGATTTTTGCATTCGCGGTTTTTGAATTAGTCGCTTTCTTTGCCGGCACGCTCGCGGCGGCCAAGCCGGATATTGCGCCGGCCGATCGTGTGGTTGTAATGTATTTTCACCGCACGCAACGTTGCCCGACGTGCCTGAAGATGGGCGGTTATACTGAAGAAGCCGTCAAGGCGGGATTCGCCCAAGAGTTGAAAGACGGTAAGGTGGAGTTTCACTTCATCGACTTTCAAGACAAACGCAATGAAGCGTTGACGAAGGGTTACCAAGTCGAAGGTCCGACGTTGATCGTGGCAAAGGTTGTTGCCAACAAGGTGGCAAGCCGGAAAAACTTGGATGAGATGTGGACGAAAGTCCGCGATAAGGGGGCGTTTATCGAGTACGTTCAAGGCAATGTCAAGGAATCCATGAAGTAAGCAATGATGACGGCCTATTTGCTCTATATCGGAGCAGCCCTGTATCTGGGGGTGCTGACGTCGATCAGCCCTTGCCCTTTGGCGACGAACATCGCGGCGATTTCCTACGTAGGCCGCAAGGTGGGTGATTCGCGTTGGGTGATGGCGGCGGGGCTGCTCTATACGTTGGGACGCTGCATCGCATATTTGGCATTGGCGGTGATGCTGGCCGTTACGGCGATGTCGATCCCCGCCGCATCGTTGTTTTTACAGAAATACATGCATTTGGCGTTGGCGCCGATATTTTTGCTATTGGGAATGTTCTTGGTCGGGCTGATTACCTATAGCGGCGGCGGGGCCATGATGAGCGAAACGATGCAAAAGCGGGTGGATGCCTTGGGCATCTGGGGCTCGCTTTTGTTGGGCATTCTTTTCGCGGTCGCTTTTTGTCCAACTTCGGCGGCGTGGTTTTTTGGCCTGCTCGCGTTGATTCTCGGTTCCGAGGCCGGAGCCGTTACTTCCATGTTGGCAAAAATCGGCGTTAGCCTGCCCGAAACTTCGTTGCCCGGCGGCACGGTGATTCTGCCGTTGATCTATGGGATTGGCACGGCCATGCCGGTCCTGTTGGTGGCCTTTTTGCTGGCCTACAGCGCCCAATCGGTGGGCAAAACCTACAACATGCTCGGCAAGGTCGAGTGGTGGGCTCGGCAAGCAACCGGCTGGGTTTTTATTCTGGCGGGCGTGTGGTTTTCACTAAAATACGTATTTTAGTCAGCTTGTTATTGCGACTGATCGTTTTGGCCCGCTTCTTGCGGAAGCTTTGCATCTCCCCTGCCTTATCTTGGCAACCGAAAAAATCTTCGTAATCGGATTATGTTCCGCCCTCCGCTGGGCCGAAACATGGAAGTGAGGCTGTCGAATGATTCGGTCCACATAGTGCTTTGCGCAAAAAAAGAAGATGCCTTTCAGGAAGGAATCAAGCATGATGCGGTTGTTTTCCAACAAAGTCGTATGGATTTTTGCGGTTGCCGTTGTGTTGCGGCCGTGTTCAACGTGGGGTGCCGCGCCGTCGGTCGATCAAGCGTTGAAGCTGATGCCCGTGCAAGCGGGAGTTGATTACGACCGTCCTAACGCGAATGAAGTCGCGAAGTGCAAGATTACGGCGAAAAAGATCGACGGCTGCGTGGGCTGGATCGTCGAAGGGCCCGATGGGGTCGTTTTGCGGAAATTCATTGATACGAACAAAGACAATGTCGTCGATCAGTGGTGCTACTACAAGGACGGTTTGGAGGTCTACCGCGACATCGACTCGAATTTCAATGGCAAGGCCGACCAGTATCGCTGGTATCACACAGGTGGAAGCCGGTGGGCTATCGACAAGAACGAAGACGGCTTGATCGACTCTTGGAAGTCGATTTCGGCCGAGGAAGTGACGGCCGAAGTGGTAGCGGCGATTGGTACGCACGATGCCGAGCGTTTTGCGCGTTTGGTTCTTACGCCGGCCGAGCTGAAATCGCTGGGTTTGGGCAAAACTCGGGCGGATAGCGTGAGCGAGAAGATCTCAAAGGCCCTCGATGAATTTAAGGCGATGACGGCTCGGCAGAAGACGGTGACACGCGACGCCTCTTGGGTGCAGTTTAGCGCTTCGAGGCCGGGCGTGGTTCCCGCGGGCACGGATGATTCGACCAAGGATCTGCGGGTCTACGAAAATGTAACGGCCATTCTCGAAACCGCCGGCAAGCATGCCCAGGTGCAGATCGGCACCTTGGTTCAGGTGGGCGATGTGTGGCGAGTGATCGAAATGCCGCAGCCGACCTCGGAAGGACAGGCCGACAACACGGCTTCCACTTCCGGTTTCTTCTTCCAAGCGTCTTTGACCAAACGGACGGAAACGGCGACCGCCGGCAACGAGGCCGCGCAAAAATTATTGGCTGATCTAGAGGCTTTGGACCGCGACAACGCCAAGGCGACCACGCCTAGCGAGCAGTCGCGTATCGTGGGGCGCCGCGCCGATTTGCTCGAACAGATTGCCGACGCAGCGAAAACGCCCGAGGATCGCAGCATGTGGCTGCGTCAGTTGGCCGACATGATCAGCGCCGCGGTTCAATCAGGCACTTGCACGGACGGGGCAGATCGGCTCAAAAAACTGTTCGAAAAAGCTCAGAAAAACGATGCCGACAAAGCATTGGTCGGCTACGTGAAGTTCCGTCAGCTTACGGCCTCGTATGTGTTGAGCATGCAAGCGCCGAAGGCCGACTATTCGAAGATTCAGACGGAATGGCTGAAGACATTGGAACAATACATCAACGAGTATCCGACTGCCGGAGACGCCGCCGAAGCCATGCTTCAGTTGGCGATCAGCCAGGAATTCGTCGGCCAGGAAGATGATGCGACGAAGTGGTACATTCGCATTACGAAGGAATTCCCCGATTCGGCAGCGGCCAAGAAGGCGACCGGCGCACAGCGTCGGCTTGATTCGGTCGGCAAAACCGTTTCGCTGTCGGGCAAGAGCCCCCGAGGCGGTTCCGTTGATTTGGCGAAGTATCGCGGCAAGGTCGTGTTGGTCCAATACTGGGCTACGTGGTCAGGCCCCGCCAAGGCCGACATGGCCGTGCTGAAGGAATTGTGGAACAAGTATGGCCGCTCGTTCATGGTGGTCGGCGTGAGTCTTGATAACGACGTGAAGGATTTGAATGCCTATCTAGCCGAGAATCCGTTGCCTTGGCCGCAGATTTATGAGGAAGGCGGCTTGGACAGCCGGCCGGCGAATGTGTTCGGTATTCTCACGGTGCCGACAATGATCTTGCTTGATCAACAAGGCAAGGTCGTCAGCCGCAATATCGCCGTGGCCGACGTGGAGACGGAAGTGAAGAAGCTTTTAAAATAGGGGAGAGGGAGAGATTTGGGATTTGGAGATTGGGGATTTCGGGATTTGTTTCACTAGCCACTGCCCACTAACGACTGGTCACTAGCCACTTTCTCTGACTGCTGACCGCCCTCACCCCCGGCCCCTCTCCCGCTTGCGGGCGAGGGGAGATCTGTTTCACTAGCCACTGACCACTGGCCACCGACCACTAACGACTGGCCGCTAGCCACTTTCTCTGATCCCTGTCCCCTGACCTCTCATTGCTAGCCACTGACCACTTTTTCTGCCTCACCGCACGCGCGTGGGCAGAATGACCATCGGCACGCCGGCCCATTGGAGCCGGCGTTGCAGCGAGTAGGCCGTCTGGTTGTGCAACAATCGGTGGAGCCAGGTGTCCTTTTGGAACACCAATTGCCCGGCGAAGAAGGTTGCCTTGGGGAATTTGTGGGCAATTTCCAAACAGTTGTGTTCGAGTTCATCGACGGCGTCGGTGCCGATCGAATAGATCGACGTGGAAGGCATTCCCAAACGCCGGCCGAGATCAACGTATTTGCGCAGCGAATCCTCGCAATACTCATGCAACGACTCCACGGCGCCGCTGCCTTTGAATGTGCCCGTGTCGATCACGCCGACCGAAATGAAGACGAAACTCTTGAAGTGATCGGGTGCGAAGCGGATGGCATTGAGCATGGTGTGGATGCCGAGACCGCTATAGCCGCCCACCAGAATCACGGCGGCGGGCTGTTGGGGATCAGGCTCCGCCATATTCGGTTCGCCGGTGGGAGTCACGCGGCGGAGCATTTCATCGAGCTGTTTTAGGCTTGCGCCCACGCGATCATAGTAGCGGTGGATCAAGAGGCAGACGCCCACGCAGATGCCCGTGACGGCGACGGTTCGCCACCCCCCTTCGTCGAATTTTTCGTAAACAGTTACAACGAGAATTGCCACGCAAAGAGCCGCGCCGACGAGAAACAATGCAAAGCGGCGAGACCATAGAGGATGGCGTTTTCGGAGCGAATACCAATGCCGGGCCATGCCGATCATCGAAAGCGAGAACGTCACGAATACGTTGATCGAGTACATGATGACCAACGTATGGACATTGCCTTGCGTGTACATCAGCGCGCCGATGGCGGCGATGCCCATTAAAAGGATGCCGTTGTGCGTGGCAAGTCTTTCCGAAAAATTGGCGAACCAGCGGGGCATCCAGGAGTCTTGAGCCATGTTGGCCAGTAGGCGGGGACCGCCGATGAAACCGGCTTGGGCGGCGACGATCAACAGCGCGCCTTCGGAAAGCAGCGTCGCCCACAGGAACAGGCCTCCTAACCCGATCGAGTCCAATCCGATTTCCTTGATGAAGCTTTCGGTTAGGACAAGGTTGTACGTTTTGTCATTCGAGTGGCCAATGTTCAAAAGCAGATAGGCGAGGATCAAGCCGCCTGCCGTGAGCGCGAGAGACCACGCCATGTAGCGCATGGTTCGCTGGCCGGTGGCCACGCGGGGTTCGCGCATCACCTGCATACTGTTGGAGACGGCTTCCAAACCGGTGTAAGTTCCAGCGCCGAGCGAATAGGCGTATAGCAGGAGCGACAACATGCCGATGATGCCCAATTCAGGATTTTTGGCTCCGGCAAGGACTTCATTGGTGATATTTCGCGCTAGTTGCGGTGCATCCGAAACATTCCATGTCAGAACACCGAGGATCAGCACAAAATGCGTCAACAGGAAAAGCAAAAAGATGGGCAACAGTAGTTGGATGGATTCTTTAACGCCGCGCAGATTGAGCACGATCAGAAAAACGATAGCGGCGAATTCCGCATGTAGTTTCCAATCGGATTGGAACCATTCCGGCCCCATGAGGCCGAACAGGGCGTCGCCGGCAGCGGCGATGGAAGCGGTAATCGTGAGAACGTAGTCGACCAGAAGGGCGCATCCCGAGATAACGCCGATGCGCCGGCCAAGCAGCTTGGACGCTACAAGATATCCGCCGCCGCCGCTGGGAAACACTTCGATAATATGGCTATAGCAGGCGGCAATGATGAACACGGTAGCTGCAATCGCCAATGCGAGAAATACGGCCAAGTAGCGATGTTCGCCCAGACTGTCGAAGGCCTCGGGCGGACCGTAGGACGTGGAGGAGAGACCGTCGGCTCCCAGGCCCACCCAAGCAAGGAATGCCACAAGAGAGATGTGTTTGAAGACCGACTGATCCTGCAAATTTCGCGGCTTGCCGATGATCAATGTCTTCAGACGATCGGGCAGCGTCGGTTCTTCTTCCTCGGGCAGCGGCGCGCCATCAATCCCCAGGACCTCGCCGCTATCCGTTGGAGCGGCAGACGGCAATACGATAGGTTCCTCGCCACTGCCATCGGTGGTTGCCGACGAGTGGAAGGAAGAATGCGTGACCGGTTCGGAAGATACCTCCGAGTTCGGCTTTTCTTTTTCTGGTTCGGGGGGCGTCACTTAAATCTAGCGATGAAGGAACAAATTAAAGATAAAAAGCATATAGCATATCAAGACTTACAGTTGGAACTGTTGATTTCAAGTTGTTTTCCTGCAAAAGGACGTTCACCCTAATAATATAGTGTCTTTAGTATGGGTTTTCCCAGGGAATGCCCCCCGTGAAGCAGACACCACCCCCTCTAAGG
This sequence comes from uncultured Planctomycetaceae bacterium, assembly GCA_964573875.1. Classification (GTDB taxonomy): domain Bacteria; phylum Planctomycetota; class Planctomycetia; order Pirellulales; family Thermoguttaceae; genus CAYWGR01. The sequence goes on from CAZNMP010000048.1 coordinate 9,113, forward strand.
ACGGCATTTACCGCAGGCCATTAGCTAGTTATTATTAAATTGTGCAGCCGAATCTCCACGCGCCAAGACGTGGGGAACGGGGGAACCAACGAGCCGGTGTGTGCCGGCTCCGGGGCGTAGGCGGAGCTTCTGCTCGGCCGGGGTACTTTCAAGCCCTAGCCCGTCAGCTAACCTCGTAGGCCCATCGCGGCATGTTGCCACGATTGCAATTTGGAAGGGCATCTACGTCGATTGCACAGACGCCGCCCATGTTTCTTTGGGACGTGTTCGTTAGAAGCTTGTCGAAAGGCCGGTGCAATTTCTCCGATTGCTAAAAGCTTTGGGAACGCATGGGACGCCATGTTTTGCTGAGGCAGCAAAGTTTGCACTGCAGAACAAGCCGGCAGCGGCCGCACATTTGCTTTTTTGAACAGGCTGTTAGCGCACGTTTTCTTGCATGTCGAAAGACTCAGTTGAATCTGCCTCGAGCAGTCCGGCCGGCAGTCTGCGCCGGCCCATCGAAGTGATCGTCGTCAGTAGCGTGATGTTCACGTTTATTTCGTGTTGGCGGACGGCGGCCGTCGTGCTGTGCGACTTGGCGAGCACGGCTTATTACATCGGCGGCATCGTCGAGAATTCCATCGGGCCTGCCGCCCCGTGGTTCATTCTGGGCGTGATGTTGTTCAGCTATTCGGTGCGATCCATCTACATCGAAAGCTGCTCGCTGTTCGTGCGGGGCGGCGTCTATCGCGTTGTGAAACAAGCTCTGGGCGGATTCTTGGCCAAACTGTCGGTTTCGGCGTTGATGTTCGACTATGTTCTGACGGGCCCGATCAGCGGCATGTCGGCCGGCCAATATATCATGGGGCTCATGCTCGATTCGCTGGCCGTTTTGAGTCCGCAGTTGGCCCTCGATCACGAAACGGCCGAATCTGTACGCCGTTGGGGCGCGATGACCATCGCGTGCCTCGTCACATTGTATTTTTTCCGGCAGAATATTCTTGGCATTCATGAATCGAGCGGCAAGGCGTTGAAGATCATGTTTGCCACGACAGTGATGGCGGTGGTGATGCTCCTTTGGTGCGGTGTGACATTGCTGGTGCAAGGGCCGGTCAACAGTGTGCCGATCAAGCCCGACCTTAGTCCCAAGGTGGAATATGCAACGGTTTCGGGCGTGAATCGCGTTACCGGCAAACAGCAGGAGATGTGGCAGCGCGATGCCGAGACCGGCCGCTTGGTTCCGCAAATGGAACCGGATGCGCAAGGCACATTGCGGCCCGTGCCGAAGATCAATGAGGCCACCGGCGAGCAGGAAGATCCGCTGGGATTCATCAGCCGCTTAAGCCCCTCGTTGGCGGCCAAACTGCATCAGCCGGGCAACTGGTGGAGCCTGATCGGCGTCATCGGCCTATTGATCGCTTTCGGCCATTCGATTTTGGCGATGAGCGGCGAAGAGACTTTGGCGCAGGTTTATCGCGAAGTGGAATCGCCAAAGCTGAAAAACTTCAAAAAAGCGGCGTTTATCGTCTTTTTGTACAGCCTGTTTCTGACGGCCAGTATCTCTTTCTTGGCGGTCTTGCTGATACCCGACGAAGTGCGGATGAAGTGCTATTCCGACAACTTGATCGGCGGATTGGCGATGCATGTGATGGGGCCGCCGCTGGCCCGGCTGCTGTTGAATGCGTTTGTCGTGATGGTCGGCTTTTTGATTCTTTCCGGGGCGGTCAATACAGCCATGATCGGCTCGAACGGTGTGCTGAACCGCGTGGCGGAAGACGGCGTGTTGCCCGATTGGTTCCTGAAACCGCATCGACGTTACGGCACCACGTATCGGCTGCTGTATTTGATCGTGGGGCTACAATTGCTCACGATTTTGGTGAGCCGGGGCGATATGTACGTGCTTGGCGAAGCCTATGCGTTCGGCGTGGTTTGGAGCTTCGTCTTCAAAGCGGCGGCCATGGTGGTGCTGCGGTTCAAGGATCGCAGCCCGAGGGAATACAAGGTGCCTCTGAATCTGCGCATCCGCGGCGTCGAATTGCCGATCGGGTTGTCGTTGGTGTTCTTGATTCTGCTGGCGGCGGCGATATTGAATTTTCTCACGAAAGAAGTCGCCACGGTGGCCGGCATGGCTTTTACGTCCGTCTTTCTTACGACGTTTATTCTCTCGGAACGCTATCACGAGAAAAAACGCGGCAGTGCGGCCCATACGCATTTGGAACAGTTCAACCGACAAACGGCCGAGGAGTTCGACCCGGCAGCCGCACACGAGCGCGCCGAGGAGCGCCAGCACCGGGTTCTTCATGCGCGAAAGCGACT
>CAZNMP010000049.1:0-11388 GCA_964573875.1 uncultured Planctomycetaceae bacterium
AGGGGATTCATAGCGGAAATGAAAAAGGCGATTGTAAAGCGTGGCATGCCAGTATTTCTCCGGATCGCCAAGCCAGTCGGGCCATTCTTGACCGCGTTTCTTGGCTTCTTTGCAGGCATCTTGCCAGTCGGGTCTGCAAATCCCTCGATCGAGATCAACGCGACACCATTCCATGTGCCCGATGATGCGACGGCATCGAAATTCGGGAAAAACGTCGCGAACCGTTGCCGTGGCTTCGTCGAGACTGAAACGAAAAATGTTCTTCTGGACGAAAGGATCACTGATGGCCGACTTGCCGTGCTCCATATCGGGGTAGGAGCGAATTTCCCGCAAACGCAAGAAGAGATAACGAAGCACATCGAGGCGACAAATCTTGCCCAGCTCGCCACAGACAATCTCGGGATCGGCGCTAATCAGCATGGCCACGGCACGCATGTCATGCGGATCTTTACGAAATCGTTGCCAATAGTCCGGCAATAACTGCTTGGCATGTTTACGATATAGATCGCCGAGTTCTTGCTCGACGACATTGTCTTGATAAGCGCAATCCAAGGCGATGACAGCTTGCGTGCAGGCATCTCGAACTTCGACGTCGGCCGACTTAGCGGCGAACTTGACGACCTGATTCTGACGGCCCTGGCCTCGTTCGGTTAATTTCTCCAACGCTTCGGGGCGTTTTTCCGAATGGGACAATTGTCCAAGAAGGCTTTCCACTTCGTCAGTTGACAAAATCGGATCAAAAAATTTCGCCTCTAACTTGGCGATTTTCGCTCTAACATCATCTTTTGCCTCCACAGCCAACGCACTCGGAACAATTCCTACGCCGAACAATAAAATCGCGAGCAACACCGAGTTTCTGTACATGGTGCGTTTTGTTCCTGTCCGATATGGTTCCAAACAACAAGAGGCATGGCGAAAAGATAAGCGTGAAAGTCGCCATATTATCCCTTCATCGGCAAAAAGGCCACCCCCTGGGAATGGTACAGGCGTCGGATGGCGAGCAGCCAAAAGAAGGGCATCGCATTCCCTTTTCCGCCCGTTGTCGCCCGGTTTTCCGGCGGCTATAATAATGAGTTCTTTACTTGTCGAAGGCCGAGCGTCGGCCGAGTCAAGAAATGTATCGCCCCGCAACGTGAGGGGGCCTGTTTTACGATAAGAGCACAGAAGGAGAAACACACGTGGCAATTCGAGTTGGTATCAATGGCTTCGGACGCATCGGTCGGTTGGTCTTCCGCGCGATTTGCGATCAAGGCTTGTTGGGCAAAGAGATCGAAGTCGTCGCCGTCAACGATCTCGTTCCCGCCGATAATCTCGCCTACCTGGTCAAGTATGATTCGATTCAAGGCAAGTTCCCCGGCACGGTCAGCAGCGAGAAGTCGAGCCCCAGCGTTGCCGAAGACGACGTCTTGGTCGTGAACGGCCAGAAGATCAAGTGCTTGGCCATCAAAGACGGCCCGGCCGCGTTGCCCTGGAAAGATCTGAAGGTTGACATCGTCGTCGAGTCGACCGGCTTGTTCACCGACGCCACGAAGGCCAAGGGACATCTCGATGCCGGCGCGAAGAAAGTCATCATCTCGGCCCCGGCCAAGAACGAAGACATCACGATCGTCTTGGGCGTCAATGGCGACAAGTACGATCCGGCCAAGCACAACATCATTTCGAACGCAAGCTGCACCACCAACTGCCTGGCCCCCGTGGTCCACGTGCTGTTGAAGGAAGGCTTCGGCATCGAAGAAGGCCTGATGACCACGATCCACAGCTACACCGCCACCCAGAAGACGGTCGATGGCCCGTCGAAGAAGGACTGGAAAGGCGGCCGTTCCGCTGCGATCAACATCATCCCCTCGACCACCGGTGCCGCCAAAGCCGTCGGCTTGGCGATTCCCGAGGTCAAGGGCAAGCTCACCGGCATGGCTTTCCGCGTTCCCACGCCCACGGTCAGCGTCGTCGACCTGACGGTTCGCACGGTCAAGGAAACCAGCTACGCCGAGATCAAGGCCGCCATGAAGAAGGCGAGCGAGACGTACCTGAAGGGCATCTTGGGCTACACCGAAGACGAAGTCGTCAGCAGCGACTTCATCCACGACGCCCACTCCAGCATTTTCGACGCTGGAAGCGGCATCGAACTGAGCAAGAAGTTCTTCAAGCTCGTCAGCTGGTACGACAACGAATGGGGCTACTCGAACCGCACCGTGGACCTCGTCCGCATCGTCGGCAAGAGCCTCTAATTTTGTGCGGTAAGCACAACGAAGAAAAATAGCTGGAAGCTCTTATTGCGTCCTACATTGCTAATGAACCGTTCCGCGGCCGATTAGGCCAGCAAACTCGGCTGAAACAGCCGTGTTTGCGGTTGAAGCTGGAACATTGGTAATGTCGGTATCAATAGCTCCAGAAAATATCGCAGACGGCGTCGATCCTTAACAAATCGACGCCGTTTTGCGTTTGCTTGGTCCTTGCCGATCAATGCCGTTCTTCCTCCTCTAGTGAGGATTGCGGCAGGCCGTGGCCGGGTTTGTCGGCATACAGAAGCCAATAGGTGATGGGAATTACAAACAGCGTGAAGAGCGTCGAGGCGAATAGCCCAAAAATAAGGGACCACGCCAGCCCGGAGAAGATCGGGTCGATAATGATCGGCACGGCCCCAAGCATCGCCGCGCAGGCGGTCAACAAAATCGGCCGCAGACGCACCACACGACTCTCCATAATCGCATCAAACAAGGAACGCCCGCGAGCCAACGACAGGTGAATGAAATCGACCAAAATAATCGAATCGCGGGTCACAATGCCGGCCAGGGCAATCATGCCGATCATGCCCGTGGCGGTGAAATAAACCGGATTGAGGAAACCGCCTACCTGTTCGGCGTTCAGGACGTTTAGGAGCCAGAACCCCGGCATGACGCCCAGAATCGTCAGCGGAATGGCAAGCATAACCACCACCGGAATGGCAAATGAACCTGTCTGCGCCACGAGGAGGATGTAGATCCCAATCATGGCTGCACCGAAGGCCAATCCCAGGTCGCGGAACACATCGAGCGTGATCTTCCACTCTCCTTCGCCGGCAAAATCGACGACAAACCCCGGCTTTAACCCCCAGTCAACACCGCTTCCGTTCGAAAGGAACGTGCGCTGATCAACGGGGCGAGGAGGATTTTCAGCCAACCAACCATTGCCGATGTTCTTAATGTGCTCGGAGGGAACGGGACTTTTTGATCTGTCTGCCAAGACGTCCACGACCACGTCAGCCGGCGGGCGGCCCGCGGTCTCCGCAAACACATAGGCTACACGCTGGAGATTTTTGTGATAAATCATCTGGTCCACGCGGGTTGTGTCCCAGCGGCCCAACTCGGCCAGGGAAACAAGCTGACCGCCGCTGCCTTGAACTTCGACTCGGCTTAAGTCAGAAGCGTTTGTTCGCCGTTCCAACGGAAGCCGTAATTCGATCCGCAACGGATTACGTTCGGTTTCGCTGCGCACCACGCCCACCGCGCCTCCTTCCAACACCGCCTGAAGAGTGTTTGCGATTTGCTCCGTGGTAATGCCGTTGATGGCGGCCTTTTCCTTGTCGGTTACAAAAACGAGCTTACGCTGGGCTGCTTCACGCACCCAATCGACGTCCACAACGCCGGGTTCCACGGCCAGACGCGCACGCACGGTATCCGCGGCCAGCAACAGTTCTTCATAACGATGATCCGGCTGACCGTAAATTTCCGCAACTACGCTGGCAATCACGGGCGGCCCCGGCGGTGTCTCGACCAGCTTCATGCGAGCATGGTGCCGATCGGCAATGGCCTGTAGATCGTTTCGCATCCGCAAACCGATGGCATGGCTCTGCAACTGGCGATTCTTTTTGCCTGCCAGATTGATCCGCACTTCCGCAACGTCATCGCCCTGACGGAGATAATAATGCCGAACCAGCCCGTTAAAATCCATGGGCGAAGCGATGCCGACGTAGCTTGTGTAATCGACGACTTCCGGCACGGTGGAAAAATACGCCTCGAATTCTCGCACGGCCGCATCGGATCGCTCCAAAGTCGTGCCTTTATCAAAATCCAGAACGAGCAACAGTTCGTTCTTGTTGTCAAAGGGCAGCATTTTCAAAGGAACGCTGCGCATGGCCGCCAACCCCATTGCCCCAACCGTCAGCAACACCATTCCAAGCAAGAAGCTCCATGCCACCAATCGAGAATGGAGCAGTGGCGCCATCAACGGATAGAACACCTTGTACAATCGAGACTGCTTGATCGCATCAAGATCGTGGGGATCATGCAAATCCGCATGGCCATTCGCGGCCCCCGTCTCGTATTTGCGGCGAAGCACGTGATAAGCCATCCAAGGCGTAATCGTAAACGCCACCAACATCGACATGAGCATCGTGACCGGCACATTCAGCGCCATCGGCCGCATATAGGGCCCCATCATTCCCGTGATGAAGAACATCGGCAGAAAACTGACGATGACGGCCAATGTCGCGGTAATCAAAGGCGGACGAATTTCGGCCACGGCTTCCAGAACAATCCGGCGCGTGGCTTTCTTGCGCAGCGCGAAATGCCGGACAATGTTCTCCACGTCCACAATCGGATCGTCCACCAAAAGGCCAAGAGACAATATCAATGCAAACAACGTAACGCGATTGATCGTGAAACCGAGCATCAAATTGACGGCCAATGTCAGCCCGAAAACCACGGGCACGGCGACTGCCACAATCAATGCCTCGCGCCATCCCAGGCCCAAGGTCAATAGCGCAACGACAATCACAATAGCCACGGCCAACGCCTCGACCAGTTCGTTGACCTTCTCATCGGCGGTCAAACCGTAATTGCGGGTGACGATCAGTTGCATATCGCTCGGCACGATGGCCTCGCGCAATTTCTCGGCCTCCTGCAAAACGGCATTGGAAAGCCATACGGCATTCGAGCCCTTTTTCTTCGCAATGGCGATCGTAACAGCCGCATACGAGGAGGAACGGTCGCTCGATGGCGTTGCCAGGGCGGCATGCGATTCTCCTAGCACCGTGCCGGGGAAAAATTCGTGCTTGGTGAAGCCCTGCGCCGGCCCCCAACCATGACGTACATAATTGCGGACCTCATCGGGGCCGTCCTCAACCCGGGCGACATCCTTGAGAAACACGGGCCGACCATCAAACACCGTGATAACTAAATCTCGCAGTTGTTGTGCGTTGCTAAACGGTTCACCTGCTTCGACGCGAATCAATTGATCCCTGTTGCGAATATCCCCGGCGGTGGCGCGTGCATTTGCGGCTCGAATCGCTCGCTGGATTTCCAATGGCGAAACGTGGTAGGCCGCCATGCGGTCGGGGTCCATGAATACCTGCACTGCACGAGGACGGCCGCCGACGATATACGCCCTCGATACGTCCTTCACGCCGGCCAATCGCTGCGTCAACTCCTCTGCCACGCGGCGCAGGCTCATTTCATCCGAATTATTGCCGGTTAAAGTGAGCGTTACCACGGGCACATCGTCAATCTCAACCGGCTTGACGACCCAACCCGTAACGCCCGGCGGTGCGATATCAATATGTTCGTCGATTTTCTTGTACAGCTTCACAAGGCTCCGCTCGCGGTCTTCTCCTACATAGTAGCGAACCGTGATGATTGCTTGGTTTTCGCGGCTCATCGAATAGACGTATTCCACGCCGTCGATTTGATACAATATCTTTTCCAGCGGCGTGGCGACCAACTGCTCGACTTCGGCCGCGGAATGGCCCGGGAAGTTCACATAGACGTCGGCAAGCGGCACGACGATTTGCGGGTCTTCCTCGCGCGGAGTCAACCCCAACGCGGTCAAACCGACGATGGAAGCCAACAGGATAAGAATGATCGAGAGATTCGACTCCAGGAATATCTTCACGATGCGATTCGTGAAGTTGTGCTGGGGTTCAACGGATGTTAAATGCGTTTCAGTCACGGGACGCCTCCTGCGCCGACGGCAACACGACCTCTTCTCCTTCACGAAGCCCTGAAAGCACGATCACATACTGTTCATTCCGTAGAAGCTCCGGAAATATCTTCAACTCATCCTCGCGAAGCGTCGCTCCGATGCGGATGGTCCTTCGATCCGTTTGTCCGTTGGTCACGGCATCGACCAATTCCAATTGTCCGACTTCGCGAACCGCTCGGCGAGGAATGACCAAAACGGATTCCGTTTGCACGGGAATCAAAATGCGCCCGAACATGCCCGAGTAGATGCCGGGAGGGCAAGGGCCGGTAACCTTGACCTGAAAACTGCGACTGGCCGATTGCGCCTCGGGCACGATTTCGCTGATCGTCCCGCTGCATTGTTTGTCCAAACCCTCGATCCGCACGCCGATTTCTTGGCCGATCTGAAGCCGGCGGGTCAAAGATTCTCGAACGCTCGCGACAAGTTGCATCCGTTTCGGATTATAAAGCGTGACCAAGACTTGACCGGGCGAAACCATGTCGCCGACGTCCACTTTCTTGTCGATGACGGTTCCATCGATGGGCGAACGGATGGTGGCCCAATCGAGCGTGGTCTGCACTTCCGCGGCCGCTGCCTTGGCACGATGAATAGCTGCCTCGGCGGTGCGTTTTGCCGCCACAGCGTTGTCGTACTGTTGCTGGCTGACCGCCTTGGGGGCAAGCAATTCGGCATATCGTTTTTCATCGCCGGACGCTTGCGTCAGAACCGCTTCAGCCGAGGCTACGGCCGCCAAGGCTTGCTGCAATTTGGCGCGTAGATCCGTATCGTCCAAGCGAATCAAAACATCGCCTGCCTGAACTTTTTGGCCCGCCTTCAGATGAACTTCAACGACGCGAGCCAACAATTTCGAGCCAAGGCTCGTTTCGTGAACCGCGCGGACCGTTCCCACGGCCGACTCGGACGAAGGCAACTGAATCAACCGCACCGGGATCAATTGCCCCTTGATATGCTCCGTTTTCGAGCGAGCGGACGTCGTCTCGCTTGGAACTTTCGCGGAGAACTTTCCGGCAAGCCAAAGAATCAACACGATGACGACTGCGCCGAAGGCGGCAAAGACCGCCGTCTTTGCAATCCATCGTGCCCAATAACTAGTTGGATTCGTATGGGAAGTCATGTTTGTGACCTTCTTGGTGAAAACATGGTTGGGTCAATTCGATGCGTGCTCATCGCCCCGGCATTGTAGTGTTGTTTGGTCCGGCTACACATGGCTTGAGTCCCAGGCGAGCCAGAATCCATACCATTGGACACCAATTCGTGAAGGCCGACTGTAGCAAATTCAGACCGGCAAAGGCCGTCAGTAGGAGCCATCCCGGATGAACAAAATAACCCAAGCCGACACTCAGCAGCACGACGACACCGGCCGTCAGTCGCAAACCACGTTCAATCGTCATGACAAGTACCCCTTTCGTGATCAATTGTTCCCAAATCGGCTTTCGATACACTCCATAATTCGAGCCAATGTTGGTTCTGCCACCTGATAGAAGATTCGTCGCCCATCCTGCCGTCGAGCCAACAGGCCGCAGTGTTGCATCGTCCGCAAGTGTTCCGAGGCCATGTGACTTGGGATATGGCAAGCTTCGGCAAGTTGCCCAACCGTAAGCTCCTCGCGAAGCATGAGCTGAACCATCCGAAGTCGTACGGGATGGGCTAACGTCCGCAGGCACTCGGCAGCCTGCTGTAAATGTTCAAGGCTCGTTGATTTGGTGATATCGGTGGCTTTCATATCTATAATATATCGTAATATCTCGATATGTCAATCCATCATTTTTTACAAATTCCGCCATCGACGTTTCACTAATAGCGCAAGTGCTTGCAGAATAACATGTTACGCGATACTTTTTGAGAGATCCTCAAGCTGCTCGCCACAGGATCACTTTGCCCCAAGTGTCCTTAGCCAAGAATATCCAGACTTTTCCCACGTCGGGCCATCCGGAACAGAAAGCATGTTGCAGCGAGAAAGAAAGGCTCGGACCATTGCCAAGCGGCACGCGCCGATCCGCAATTTTTCCTAAGCCCAACGTTCTTCGGGCCGGTGGAGAATTTCGCTCAGGATAATGGATTGGCGGAGCGAATCGGGATTGCTGATCAATTCGAGCAGGCCGGTAGCAAAGGTTTCGGGAACGTCCTCGGCATTGCCGACAAGATTGGGTGGCTCGTAGGCCGCAGGCGGGGCTGCCGCTTCGCCGGAAACGGCCGCCAATTTGCTCACGGGGTGGCTGAACACCTGTTGCAGATGTTGGTCAATCTCTTGATGAACGGTTTGAACAACGCCCTTGCCCAGTTCCTCGCCGCGTTGAGTGAATTTCTCTTCGTCGAGATATTTTTTAACGTGTTCGCTGACTTGTCCGCCCACGGGCTTTTCAGCAACCACTTCGGCCTTAACCGGCTCGGCGGCGGGCTGTTGGCGTTGCTGCTGTTGTTGGGCGCGTACTTCGCGAGGCTTTTTCTGTTTTTGTTGTTGCCCTGCCGCGCGACGCAAAAAATCTTCGATCTCGTTGGCGAAGTCGTCAAGCTGAGGTCGCGGCGGAATCGGCCGCTGATTGGGCGGCGGAATCTGCTTGAACTTCGCTATCGCCTGGGCGATGACCGGCACGACAAAGATCAAGAAAATCACGGCGATCCGAATCACGTCGCCGAGATCAATGGCGGCCAGTAATGGATCGAAAGTGTTCATGCCGATTTCCATGGACGCGACGGTTGCATTGCCGCCCGTTAAACGTTTCTATTCCAACAGGAATGAAAGTTGTTCATCCCGTGTTGCTTGTTTTCCGACTGGTCGTCGTCATGCCGGCTTTGGCAATCGACGCCCTCATATCGGTGTCCGACTGGATATTGCGCAACTTATAGTAGTCCATCAGGCCGAGCTTGCCCGAGTTAAACGCATTGGCAATCGCCCGCGGCACTTCGGCTTCGGCCTCGACGACTTTCGCCCGATTCTCTTCGATCTGGGCGATCATTTCTTGTTCTTCGGCTACGGCCATCGCGCGGCGTCCTTCGGCATTCGCCCGGGCGACGCGTACGTCGGCCTCGGCTTGATCAGCTTGAAGCCTTGCGCCAATGTTTTCGCCCACGTCCACGTCGGCCACGTCGATTGATACGATTTCGAACGCGGTTTGCGAGTCGAGACGCCGGGCCAGCACGGTTTTCGAGATCCGGTCGGGGCTTTCCAGCACTTCAAGATGCGATTTGGCCGAGCCGATTGCGCTGACGATGCCTTCGCCCACGCGGGCGATAATCGTTTCCTCGGTAGCACCGCCGATCAACTGCCGCAGATTCGCGCGAACGGTAACGCGGGCTTTAACCTTCAACTGAATGCCGTTTTGGGCGACGCCGTCGAGCGATTCCTTGCCCATGCCGCGGCCGGGACAGTCGATCACCTTCGGATTCACGCTCGTCTGCACGGCTTCCAACACATTGCGGCCGGCCAAGTCGATGGCAGCGGCCAGTTTGAAATCGAGATCCACCAATTTTGCCTTGGCGGCGGCAATCAACGCCTTGATCACCAACGGAACGTTGCCGCCGGCCAGATAATGTGCTTCGAGGGCCTTCGAGGTAACGCCTTGTTCGTCGCCGATGCCCGCCTGAACGGCCATGATCTTGCTGCGAACGATGACCGACGGATTCACCTTGCGAAAGGTCATGCCGAGCAGATCGAAGATCCCGATGCCGGCCCCGGTAGTGACCGACTGAATCCAGAGGCGAAAATACCGCGCGAACACCGCCAGGACGATCAAACCGAAAACGATGGCGATGATCGTACCGACCACAATCAACATTTGAAACACTTGCGTTTCATTGGCGGGTGCTTGGGCAAAAAGCGACATAATTGGGTTCCTTTCCGTACCCCCTAACATGCCCCCGTTGAATCACTGTGTCAAGCAGGGGGCAAGTCAAAGGGATCATCATAAACCCGCTGAAGAGGGTCGTCGGGGGGGGCGACCTTCGCTTGCTCTTCAATGGGTCGAACTACTACGGTATGACCTCGAACCTGAACAACCTGAACATCTTGTCCAACTTCAATCGGCTGGCTCTCGCTCACCGCATCAATGGTGCGGCCGTTGATCGTGATAACACCGCTTAACAACATTTTACTCTTGGCATGGCCGACTTGGCCGATCAAGCTTTTCAAAAATTCTTTTTCGGTGCTCTCAGGCAGAACGTCTTTGCTTTGGGGCGCCATGAGCAAGATGCGCCGGCCCATCGCCGTTTTGGGCCAATACTTGAAACCCAACACGATCGCAGTCGGCAATCCAGCGATGGCCCCCAATAAAACCAACGCTCCCACCAATGCATTTTCGTAAAATCCCATTACAATGGCTGCCAACACGGATACGGCCGAGAGGAAACCCAAAATACCGGCCGATGGAAAGAAAACTTCCATGACGGCCAGGCAGGTTCCCAGCAGCAGTAGCAGTATGGCCCAAACCCAAAGGTCCATGGGAATGACGGATAGTAGTTAGTGGATAGTGAGTTTTTCAGTCTTACGATTTATAGCTTATTTTTCGCAGCCACGCCTCATGGGGGGGTGGACGCTGCAAATATCATAACCAATGTTAGAATAGTGACTTGCAGCGATTCCTGCAAGATTCTGCCGGACGCGGAAACCAACCCTATGGCCATGAGAATGCCTAATCCTCGACGACAGCCTGAGGCCGCCGCAAGCGCTGCCAGCATCGACTGGCCGAGCGTCTTGGCCGAGCATGAACGCTGGTTGCGGACTGTTATTTGCGCCCGGGTGGGCGAACCCCAGGCAATCGACGAGGTGATGCAGGACGTATCGATGGCGGCGGTCCGGCAACAGTCGCCGCTTTCCGATCCGGCCAAGGTTGCTCCGTGGCTTTACCAGTTGGCGGTGCGGCAGTCGCTGTTGTACCGCCGAAAACAGGGCCGGCGGCGAAAACTGATCGACCGCTACGCCCAACGTTTTCGGCCCAGCGATGCCGACGTTCGTCAGGCGGATCCTTTGGATTGGTTGTTGGCCGAGGAGCGCCGCACGCAGGTGCATGAGGCCATGACACAACTGCCGAAGCGAGATGCAGAAATTTTGTTGTTGAAATATACCGAGGATTGGAGTTATCGAGCATTGGCGGAACATTTAGGCGTTAGCGAAAGCGCTGTCGAAACCCGGCTGCATCGGGCTCGACAACGATTGAGAACCCAGTTGGCCGCGCTCGACGTTACGCCTGCCGATGCATGAGGAGTTTGCCATGAACACCTATGACCAAGATGAACCGATCAAGGACTCCCGCTTCGACAGATTGGTGGACGGTGAGTTAAGCGAACAAGAGCGACGCGATTTACTTGGCCGCTTGGATCAAGATCCCAACGGCTGGCGCCGCTGTGCTTTGGCTTTCCTGGAATCGCAATGTTGGAAACAAACCTTTGGCGAGGCGGTCTCGCGAAGTGCTTCCTCAAAGCCGCCGTATAAAA
>CAZNMP010000050.1:0-11379 GCA_964573875.1 uncultured Planctomycetaceae bacterium
GACCGTGATGGCCACCGTCAACTCGACCAACGTAAACCCGCGCGGCCGCGTGCGGCACCAGCGAGAGTCGGCGTTGTGACGAGTGGCGATCATGATAAGCATCAACAAACGAACTTGGCGAACAAACTTAGTGCATTTTACCGGACATTTCGAACATAGGCATATAAATCGAAAGCATCAAACCAGCGACAGTCACGCCCATGAAGGCGATGATGGCCGGTTCCAACAATTTCGTGACGCGCCCGATCATGGTTTCCATGCGTTCTTTATAATAGGGGGCCATTTGCTCCATCACCAGCGCCAATTGGCCCGACTCCTCGCCGACGCGAACCATGTTGGAGATCATCGTTGTAAAAATTCCCGTTTCTTCCAATGAGGAGGCCAACGTTCGTCCGGCGGCCACGCGGCTGCGGACGCGAATCATGGCGTCGCGATACGGAGGATTGGTGCTGAACACGCCTTCGACCGTTTCGAGCGACTCCATCATGGGGATCCCGCTGCGCAGCAAAAGGGCGATATTCGACGAAAATCGATACATGGCGGCCTGGACAATCAGCTCCCCCACCATCGGCAACCCAATTCCAACTCCAAGGAACCGACGCCGACCGGCATCGGTCTTGGAATAGCGGCGAATAAAGAATATGCAAACCCCCATGCCGATGACGCAATAAAGCCCGTATTTTGTGATCCAATCGGATAAATCGACGACGAATTGGGTAATGCCCGGCAATTCGGCGCCCATGTCTTTAAACATTTTCGCAAAGACCGGCACGACACCCCACAGCAAGCCTGTGATGCAACAGATGCTGACGCAGATCAAGATGATGGGGTACATCAAGGTAGCCATTATTTTGCGATGGGTCTCTTTTGATTCATGAATTTGCTTGTTCAACTCCTCGAGCACCAACGCCATTTTGCCCGTGACTTCACCCGTGCGGATAACTTCGATCCAGTACTGTTCGAAAATACCGATGTAGTTCGAAGCGGCCGCATGGACGGAACTGCCCGAAGCCACGCGATTGGCGATCTGTTCCAAGACGCGTTGCAGCTTGAGGCTCTGACACTGCTCGGCGCCGATTTCCACGGCCTGCAAGAGCGGGGTGCCCGATGCCACGAGCGTGCCAAGCTGCTGGAAGAACATCATCTTGTCATCCAAGGTGATGCCCTTGTGCGGCTTGCTCGAAACGCGTGCGTGTGCGACGAACCAGTCTTCAAACGCCATGCTCGATTATTCCTCGGCCGAAGCGACCGTCAACACTTCTTCCAAACTCGTCAACCCGCTTTTCACTTTATCCATGCCGCTGTCAATCAACAGTTTCATGCCTTCCTCACGAGCCGCGACTCGCATTTCCGGCAATGTTGCGCGCGACTGAATCAAACTGGCCATGCGCGCCGTGATTCGCACGACCTCGAATACGCCGACGCGGCCACGGTAGCCGGCCCCACGGCAATACTCGCAACCCTTGGGCCTATACAATTTCACCCCCGCCTCGATTCCCACAGATTTCGCCGTCTCCGCGTCGCAGTCGAACGGCTCCTTGCACTCAGGGCATAAACGTCGAATCAAACGCTGGGCTTCGAGCACCCGCAACGTGGAGGCCAACAAGAACGGTTCGATGCCCATATCGACCAAGCGGTTGACGGCTGCCAGCGAATCATTCGTGTGAATCGTGGAGAGCACAAAGTGGCCCGTTAAAGCGGCACGCAGACAAATCCCCGCCGTTTCCGGGTCGCGGACTTCGCCCACCATGATGACGTCCGGGTCTTGCCGCAAAAAAGCTCGCAACGCGCTGGCGAAGGTCAATCCCACTTGGGTCTTCACTTGCACCTGGTTGATTCCCTTGAACTTGTATTCCACGGGGTCTTCAACCGTGCAGATGTTCGTGTCGGGCTCGTTCAACTTGTTCAGGCAGGCGTACAGAGTCGTACCTTTTCCGCTACCTGTGGGCCCCGTCACCAACATCAAGCCGTGGGGCATTTGAATCGACTCGACTAAGTCCTTGGATTGCCGTTCGTCAAAGCCAAGCCCGGTCAATTCGATGGGAATGGCGCCCTTGTCCAAAATACGCATGACCATCTTTTCGCCATAGACGGTCGGCACCGTGTTGACGCGCAAGTCGATGCGTTTATCGCCGGTCTTCAAGGCGATGGCGCCGTCCTGAGGAACGCGTTTTTCGGCAATGTCCATTTTCGCGAGAATTTTGAAACGCGACACGATCGACACGAATTGCGAGCGCGGCGGCGGCACCAATTCGCGAAGTGAACCGTCGACGCGGATGCGAATCGCACACGAATCCTCGAAGGGTTCGATATGAATATCGCTCGCTCCCGATCGAAGCGCTTGCTCCAGAATCTGGTTCACCATGCGGACGATACGGCCGTCGGGACCCGCGGGCGGAGGAACGTCGATGTCCAGGATTTCCTCGTTCGAGTCGTCGACGCCTTCGTCGTCCTCCTCCATGTCATCTTCGCCCGAGTAGCCGCCGACGAACTTGGTACGGCTGCCGCGATACAATGTATCGAGCGATTTTTCGACCACCGTCAATGGCGCGATCATCGGACGAATCGACATGCCGGTCAACAACTGCAATTCGTCGACCATCAACATGTCTTCATACGTGGCAAACGCCACATCGAGCATGTCCTCGTTGATTTCGACGGGCACCATGTAGTGTTCGCGGCAAAGCTTTTCGGGCAAGAGGCCCGCAAGCCGCGGATCAAACGTCTCGGGCGCCATGTCGAACAAAGGCAGCATCAAATAGTCGGCATAAACCTCGGCGATATGTTGGCCCATCACCAACCCGTTCGCCACGAGGATGCTTTCCAGCGGACCAGGCAGCTTGGTCCGAGCCTCATTCAGGCTCTCGATCTGCTCTGGGGTGAGAATCTCCTTTTGCAAAAGGAGTTTCACCAGCAGAGGCTGCAGACTATTCAGTTCTGCGGTAATTGCCATTTATCGTTCATAACCCAAGACAATTTTTTTCACGCCCATATACTCGAACAGTCATCCTGAACAACGTGAAAATTCCCAGTCGATCGACTGAGATTTTTCATCTGTTCGGCATGACATAGAAAGTTTCGTTTTGGTTTCAGCCCGCCTTAGGGAAAAAACAGAAAATTCCCCCCGGGGCTCTATTACAAATATAGGTTTCAAATAGGGTCATTTTCCTCCTTCGCCGGAGACATTGTCGGGATTCGCTGTAACCTTACCCCCAAAAGGCAGGAGGTTTTTTATGAGGGTCTCTTCCGGAGATTGCTTACCGCTGGATTGTTTTGCCTTATCCCCCGCCATGGTCATCTTGACCGCTTTGGGTGCTTTGCTCTTAGAAGCCGATTTTTGGGGGCCATTGGTGTAGGTCAGCTCCAACTTGCGACCGTTGTCGCTTAAAATCACCTTGTTCGGCAGGATGTCGATAATTTTAAACGTCGGCTTCAGTTCGTTGCCCGTTGCAATCGTATCTTTGGGGCCGTAGGTATTACCATTGATGATGGCCATGCGTTCGTTATCGATAATGCAGGTTGCCTGCAACTTAAGGCTGCCGATCGGGTCGTAGAGGTTTTTAGGCATTTTCGAGACGTCGGCGGCCGGAGTCGATTTGATTTCAACCTTCTTCTCCTTCGATTTGAGAAGCGACTGCAAATCCATGCCCCCGAAAGGATTTTTTTCCGGAAGCGGCGCCAATTTGGGCATGAGGATCGAAGCGGCCAGTTCTGAAATGTCTGCCGGCGGTTGATACGTCTTCGAATCACGAATCATGTTCGAAACGCTCGGCCAGGCACAATAGCCGACAAACGCCAGTACGGCCGCCGAGGGAGCTAATTTACCAGGTGATAATGCCATGTCTTAACCTGCAAGTCCTAGAACCACGATTTGCATACCCATCTCGTCCTTGCTCTCATCCTTTTTTTTCGCCTTGTTCCGATCCTCCAAGACACGGAAAGTGATTTCATCCACGCGAAGCAGCCTTGGATTCGTTTCCAGCCACCGCAGAAACTTGTTCAATTCATAATAGGTTCCGGTCAAATCGAGCTTCATCACGACAACTTGATAAGGGCCGATTTGTTTCGGCGCAAGGCAATCGAGCTTTGAAAGCGTGACGGGAAAACCGCGAACTCCCTCATGCATATATTGCATCCATTCCTTGCTGTCGGCTTGATTGGGAATCCGTTTGGCGAATCGCCGGCATTGCGCATGCAACTGTTCTAGGTTTTTCGCCAAGCCGGCCAACTTATACTCTTTATCGAGTTGCCGCTCGGTGTTGGTAATACTCGCGGCGAGAGGTGTGTAGATCGCCATGTATCCCAACAGCAGTGTTGTGCCGAGAACAATAACCTTCAATTGGAGCGGCTCCTGAAGCCGTTCCATTATTTGGCTTTTGAAATCCGTGCGGCGTTCAGCAGTTCCCGGAGTCATGGTATTTTACTTTTTCTTCTTCTTTGGTCCGGCGTCTTTGGCGGCGGCCTTCTTGGAACATACGCCCGTGATGGTAAAATCAACCACGGCCTGCTCGTTGGCGCCGGCCGGAGGTAATTTGAATTCGGTCTTGATCGCGGAGAAGTCCTTTTTCCATTGAGGATCCTTCGGAATCACATTAAGAAAAGTGTCGATCGACTTCGGAATTGAGCCGTCTTTTTCCAAGGGGGCGGTGCCCCGGAGCCGAAAAGTTCCGCCGCCCGGGGTGGTTTTTGCGTTTTTCCCGCCCGTGCTACATGCCAACGCGTTTTTTCCGGTAAACGTGTTGATTTCCGCATTGGCAGGAATGCGGGTCGAGGTATCGTAACCATACACACTCCACAACATCCGCGTTTCCGTGAAATTCCGAACGGCGTTGACGCGGCTTTCCAGGCTTTTCTTTTCCTTCTCCAAGCGGGCAATATCGGAGTTGATCAAACAGGAATGCTGGCTGTTTTCGGCTCTAGCCCGAACGCAGATCTCGTCGAGCCTCATCGCGTGCCAAAACATCGCAACGCCCATGCAACCCAACAGCGTAACGGTTAAGCCAAGTTCACCCCAAGGAAAAATCTCCTTGACCGGCGGTTTTGACTTTAAGTTTTTCGATAAATCAAATGCCTTGATGTCCTGCGATAGGCACCCCATCGCAACACCCAGCGAGATAGCCTCGCCCGTGAACTCCGGCCCTTCATGCCAGACGACCCGCGTTTCCATTTCGGTGGGCAACTGCTCTTCTTGAAGCTGCTTATGTAAGTCTGGACGACCATGGATCAAGGCGTAATCCAAAGGCGTTTCCAATCCGAAATGCATTTGCTGGGTCTTCAAACCGCGAGCCGCGGAGAGAATCGCAAAACTTTCCATGCAGGGGTTCATGACGAAAGACTTCCAGGCCGTCGGTATGCCGCCGACCACCATGACGGCCAACCCCTGGTTGCCGCCTAAAAAGATCCGCATGATCGCTTTTGAGCGACGCGGCGGCTTATGCTGCATTTCGGCCAGACGAACCAACGCAAACGGTCCAGGCTCGGTGCGAACGGGTCGAACGCCGAGATCCTTCAGCATCGACACCACGCTCGTCATGTATTTGATCTTGCAGGCGGCCATCCGAGCCACCGGCAACTTATTGACCGATCCACGAAGCAGATCGATCACCAAATCGTCGGCGGATATATTCGAGGAGCAAAGCGCTTTTTGGATTTCCGCTTCCGGTCGCAGATCGCCGCTTTTCGGCGTAAGCCGCGTTCCAAAAAACACGCGGGAACCGACGAGCCCCACGGCGACCGAGGCGCGTCGTTTCGTCCCCAACAGCGGCACCAGCAAACGCTCGACCACTTCCGCCATGTTTTCCGCGGTGTACGGTTCACTGGCCGTGGAAATGACCTGGGGGCCCAGCGGCGTCGATGCTACTTTGGCCACCGACACATCATGCTCGCCTAAAAATAGGCCGACGCCCTTGCGGATGGCGATTTTGGTGAGCAGTGCTTTCATAACCGTTGCATACCCCTATACAAAAAAGTGGGCGGCCGAGAGCGCTCGGCCGCCCACTACTGCGGCTCTCAACACATAGCAGTGGGTTGCAAATCACCCGCCGCTGCTGCTGTAACCGGTGGACAACGGGCTAATGTCGATGCAGGTGCTGTCCAAAATACTGCTCGAACCACTGAACCCGTTCTGTGTGAAAATGACCGAGTACGTCCCGTACGAACTTGTATCTCCATCACGCAATAGCGTGAGCGTCCATGTTGGCGTTCCACTGCCGTGCGTCTCGGCAATCGCGGTGGTGGTGGTAACCGCAGCGCCGGCATCATCGGTGAAATACTTCAACGAGGATTGGACAATATCCAAATCGCCGATAGTGCTTGCATAGCGGCCTTCCTTTGCCACATAACGCTCTTGAGCCGCACGAACGGCCGACAGATAAGCAAACGCTTCTGACGCCTTGGTGCGCTCGACGGACTTCAGGAATCGTGGCACGCCGAAGGCGGCCAACACGCCGATGATCACGATGACCACGGCTAATTCAACTAACGTGAACCCTTTGCGAACCTTCTGATTTGACATGAAAAATGTCTCCCTTGTACCGTGCGCCTAAGTTGCGCGCAAATGTGAGAAAAATTAACAACGCAATGACGATCCTCACGCGAATCAGTAGTGTCCGGACACCATGCTTGCGTGATTTTCGCTACTATCAAACAGATAGTTTGGGTTTTCTGGGTTGTCAAATCAAAATAGAGAAAATAACCGCATTGCCAGGGAAAAATGCAGTTAAAACGTCTTTAATGGGGCGCCCATTGCGTTTTCCACCACTTCCCGTCGGGCTTGTGTCCATCCCTATGTGGGGTTCAGGAAAAGCATGAATGCGGAGAAGGATGCTTAGTCATCGCATCGCAGGAGCGGGCTCGCCACGGGTGCCAACCTGCGAGGCACGAAAGCCGTGTTAAGCACATAAATGAAAGCAACCTCTCCTCCATCAGTTCGGAGATGACCTCATTCTTTTGGACGGCTTGGCCCACAATCGGGCGACAACCTCCTCCTGGGCGGAAAGCCTCTTGGCCTCGCGTTGGGCGATCGTAAGGAAGGCGGACGGTGCTTTATCGAACAGGATTATCTGTCAAAGCGCAGATCTGATTCGGCTTGCTGCCATAGTCGTCACAGAGATCCGACATGGGAACCTTATCGACGAAATACCTCTTGAGAATGGTTGCCTTCGGGTCCGTACCGAAGTGTCGTCGTTGTATATTCACGAAATTCTCTTTGTATGGGGTGTGAATCTAACCCAAACGAACGAGAATTTCCAATTCCAACTGGTTCAAAACAAAAGGTTTTTGCGGACCTGATTTTGCCGAGCAACCGTGCCTTCTTAGGGGCTATTTGCTCAGCACGTACATCAATCTATCGACTACTTAGAATCTGACAAAAAATGAAACAGGCTAAGAAAGCCGATTGCAGGCCCAGGTCCGCTAGCCAAGAGATGGCAAGAGACACCTGCTTTCACATCCCCACTGCCTCACGACGGCAGGACACTAAGCCACGTATTTCCCGTGTGTTTTAGATATTTAACAGCCATGCTTGTCGTTCAAAAGTGGGCGCACGCAGACTCGAACTGCAGACCTCGTCCTTATCAGGGACGCGCTCTAACCAACTGAGCTATGCGCCCGGCAGCAGTAATATCTATTACTACTTATTGGTTTTCGATATCGCTAAAATTAAACCGTATTTGTAAGCATCGTTCTATGACGCCTAATACCCTCCATAAGAATAGCTCACCGCAACCATAAACGGTCAGCGATCCCAGCAAATGGGTGGTATCTTCAGACTGCGGTATGCCAAACGTAAAAATTCGGCATCTAGCAATGTCGAAAGAAAAAATCCTACACGATTCAATTTTTCCCGTCAAGGACCGCTCAAAAATAGTGCATAACAAAGCGTGTGCCAGTATTACACCAATGGTCATTGTTGCTTACGCAATTTCACCATTTATAATGTTGCTTTGGTTCACGCCTTCCTTATTGTTCCTGCCCTGAAATTATCTTTCCCGCAAAGAGAGACTTTACCATGTGCAATCTGCGCAGTTTTTGGTTTTCGACAGGTTGTCTCCTAATGATTGCAGCTTCCTCGGCCTCGGCCGTGGAAACTGTTCGCGTAGACGCTTCATTGGGTGTTCCACGGATCGTAGTGGATGGCAAGCCCGTTCGGGCACGTATGTTTTGGGGCGGGATGGGGCCCGGCTTGATTCATGTTGAAAAAGCCGAGCAGATGATTACTTTTGAATTTTTGGCCGCCCAGGAAGACGCCTCCCGCGCAACCATGCATTTTCGCTTTGGCAATACGCCGGGCGATATTTATCTGGACGACATCCGCTGCGTGGATCTGGATGCCGGGCAGGATGCTTTTCCCATCTCCGATTTTGAACAAAGGATGGAAAGTTTCCAAAAATCATGGAATATCTGGCCGCAAGGAGCCCAAAACACCGTTGGAACGGTGAACGTTGAGCCAGGCCGGGGATTCAAGGGATCCGCTGCGTTGCATATCGCGTTAAAAGCACCGGCGGCGGGGGCCTGGCCGGATTTCCATATTTATCATCAGCCGAACATCACATTGCACAAGGGGCATCGATATCGCATCAGTCTTTGGGTAAGAGCCAATCCGTTACGCGATCTTACGATTGCATTTTATCGGCCGGGGACAACTTACGAATACCTTGGCGGTCCGCCCAGTTGTTTTCAGAACCAAATCAAATTGGCTGCTTCGGCCGGTGTTGATTTCGTGAGCTTCCCTGTTGATCTTCCTTGGCCGAAGCCGGGGCAACAGGTCGATTGGTCGGCGGTGGATTATCTATGCCAAACCGTCTTGGAAGCAAATCCGAAGGCATTATTACTGCCTCGCATCATGATGTATCCGCCAGTATGGTGGTACGACGCGCATCCTGATGATCGCATGGTTTGGGACCACGGAACGCCAGGGATGCCGGACGTGGTCGTGGCCTCGACGGACTACCGTCGTGACGCAGCCGAACGATTGTCCGCACTGATCGCGCATCTGGAAGAAAAGTTTGGCGATCACATGGCGGGCTATCATCCGGCAGGTCAGAACACGAACGAGTGGTTCTATCAAGACACGTGGGGACCGGGGTTGAACGGCTACGCGCAGGGTGATCTCAAGGCATGGCGCGTCTGGCTGAAAACCCGCTATCTTGACGACGCGGCGCTGCGCACTGCTTGGCATGATCCTGAAGTAACGCTCGAAACCGCGAGCGTACCCGCTCCGGCCTTGCGACGCGCGGCCCCGGCGGGCGTGCTGCGCGACCCCGTTGCCGAACGACGGGTGATTGATTTCACGGTGTTCCAGCAGGAAATGATGGCCGATTGCGTGTGTCATCTTGCCCATGCCGCAAGACAGGCATCGCATGGTCGCAAGCTGGTGGTTTTCTTCTATGGTTACCTGTTCGAGTTCGCGCCGGTGAACAACGGCCCTGCAACGTCGGGCCATTACGCCTTGCGTCGCGTATTGAACAGTCCCGATATCGACATCCTTTGTTCGCCCATCTCGTATTTCGACCGGGGCTTGGGCCAAAGTGCGCCAGCGATGACTGCGGCCGAAAGCGTGGCCTTGGCCGGCAAGATGTGGCTCTACGAGGATGATACGCGAACGTACCTTGGCACGGGCGCTGCGCCCGGCTGGGAAGACGGAGTAGATACCCTTGAAAAAACGAATAACGAGTTAGTTCGCAACACGGCACAATGTGCCCTGCGGAATTTCGGGACCTGGTGGATGGACCTTGGCATGACCGGCTGGTTTAACGATCCACGGATGTGGGAGGAAATGAGCAAACTTAAAGCCCTGGATGAGCCCTTGTTGCAAACGCCGCGTCCCTTCCGGCCCGAAGTGGCCGCCGTGATCGACGAAACAAGCATGATGCACGTGGCTGCCGGCGGCCATGTCGCGGCTACGCCGTGTGTTTCTGAAGCACGACGCGCGCTGGGGCGTTTGGGAGCGCCTTATGGCCAATATCTGCAAGACGATGTGGCTGCAGGGCGTGTGCAGGCGAAAATGTATGTATTTCTCACGGCATGGAGCCTTGTATCGTCCGAACGGCAGCGACTCCTGGCTTCCGTCAACGGTAGTTTGAAACTATGGTGCTATGCCCCCGGTTATCAGGAAGCAAATGGAACCTCGCTTGACGCCATGCACGAGCTGACAGGATTCCAGATCAAGAAATTAGCAGGAGTTCAAGCCTGGGCCGAGCCGACCACGGCGGGGCGGAAACTTGGTTTGCACAAGTCGTTTGGTTTTCAAGGTCGGATCGAGCCGCTTTTCGCGGCGGCTGATGCCAAAGGCGAGGAAGTACTCGCGACCTATCCCGACGGCTCGGCGGCTGTTGCGTTGCGACGAACCGACCGGGGGCCGTCGCTGTTTGTAGGGCCGCCCGGTTTGACCTCCGAATTATTACGGTTGGCCGCACGGCGAGCGGGCGTACACCTGATAACGCAGACCGACTGCAATGTGCAAGCAAACGGACCGTTTTTGATGCTTCACAGCGCTCAAGATGGGTCATTGGAGCTTGATGCCGGAGTATCAGGCACAATCCGCGACCTTTTCACGAGGCAAATCGTCGGCGATGGCCCGAAAATCACCCTGCCGCTTCGCCGGGGCGAAACACGTATCCTTCTGATACCGAAGCCGTGACGGCATACATCCTAATAAAACGGACGGTTTCTCTTTGTGGCACCGAACGTTCCGCCTGTAAGTGATGGCGGCAAACTAGGCATCCGCACGACATATTCAAGCTGTTGTTTTGATGTGCCTTGTTCGTATCGCCCAATAAAGTAGTACAACGACCGACAAAATCCACAAGGCCAGTATGATGCAGTTGTACCAATTGATTTGAAGGTCTTCGGGCAATGAGTCGTTGCGATCAAGGTTTTCGTCGTAGCCGCCAATCGAGAAAAGTTTTTCTAGTTTGTCGGGCGTAAGCATGCTTGCGGGCAGGAATCGTACGGAACCGTCAGCGAAAAGGGCATTCACACCTGATGGAGTTGGATGGTAGAAATAGCCGTTATAGCGCAGATGTGGACCACG
Organism: uncultured Planctomycetaceae bacterium; assembly: GCA_964573875.1. Lineage (GTDB taxonomy): Bacteria > Planctomycetota > Planctomycetia > Pirellulales > Thermoguttaceae > CAYWGR01. Next base: position 11,033 of record CAZNMP010000050.1, read on the forward strand.
GATTCTGGTCAATGTGTGGGTGTCTTTCTTGGAAATGTCGTCTACGCAAAAATCTCTCGGCTCATTCCATTGGATACCGCTATCGGTAGTTTCGATCACGAGAATGGTTTTTGATGCTTCCTCTGACGCCATGTTGTTCAGGCTTACGGATTTGCCAGATCGCCAAGCAGTATTCTTGCCGACGACGGCTACATAATTGATGGCAGTGGATTCGGGAGTAGTGGCTTCTTGGGTAGGGCACTTAAATGGATTATTGGAGGGAAATTTTTGAGACAGAAGATTGCGATTGTTAAGACTATCCCAGGGTTCAGCAAAGTTGTACTTTTTATAAATATCCTCCTGGTCAA
>CAZNMP010000051.1:0-11318 GCA_964573875.1 uncultured Planctomycetaceae bacterium
GCCGAAAAATCGAGCGTATCGGCGCCCAATCGCCGAGCAGCCAGCGAAAAGCTGTTCCTGGTGCGGGTCGAATTCTCGAAGAACAGGTTCACGCAGGTTTTGCCGACCAGCAGCGGAATTTTGCGGTCGCCCTGGGCAGTTTTCTGCTTGAAATACTCGGCCTTGTCGAGAATCAGGGTGATTTCCTCGGCCGAAAGGTCTTCCAGGCCCAAGAGATGACGCCGATTCCACAGGGCTGGTACAGGGCCCAAATCATTGATTGCAGTTGCCATGCATACCTCGCTTGCTGGGGGCTTGCCAGGACGTCGAATATCCTGATGTGATTCTAACAAGCGTGGAAAATGTCGCAATATCTTGGAGCATTACTCTTAGGATTGGAATTTCATGAAAAATATGCGCACCCCCTGTATCCCCTGTTCTGCCTGCGAATTTATCTGCTCGAACTGGGGCGATGAACCACTAGGGGGTCTGCCTTGGGGGATCTACATTATAGAATTTCAGTAGAGAAACCCAGTCCATTTCTCACGGGGGCATTATGGTCGGCGCTATCACTAACCGCGATATCTTGGTCCATCCCGTTGTAACCGTCCAGTGTTTTGGATGGCGTGTGTTTTTGTTAGCACTGTGCGCTGGACAGGGATATACTTTTTTATCGCTCGTAACAAATGCGGTCTCTGCGAAAGGAATCAAGTCGAAATCGCCGGAATTCGTGGACCGCTGTATCGAATTGGAGCTCCGGGCGAAGCATATTTACCTTACTTTTGCAGGAATCTTCGCTAATTGGGCGACAGCGAGGATATTCTTCAAGACATTAGCCGCCCAAGAGCAGGAACATGCCGACCTGTTGGCCCTTTGCAAGATTGCCGCGCAGCGTAACGGGTGGGATGCCAGTTACTTCAACCCCTGGGAAAAAACCCTGCAAAATATCGAACAGGAAATGCAAAAAGTCGAGGCTTCGCTCTACCAGATCAATGCGCTGCCAGATGCCATGCGAATCGTGGTCCAAATCGAATCGAGTGAAGTCAATCGCATGTTTCAGGCAATTCTGGATGCGAGCAATTCAGACTTCGTGAATCAGTTGGCTCCATTCCAGGAAGCTCTGGAATTGCATATTGCCTATATCACGGAAAAGATGCGCGACCTGGACGCCAATAATCCGACGGCTGCCCAGGAACTACGCAGGATGTATCCACCCATGCCGAAACACTCCTCCCGAAACGCCAGAAGTGAGTATGCGGCTGGCTGAATGCCACTCGTAGGTGGTATGGTCGTTTCGTTGGCCTGCCAAAATGACATGCGAAAAGAACTGGCTGATTGTCTTTCTCGAATGCCGGAATTTTGCCAATAACCGTAAATCCATTACTGGCAAGTGTTTGCGGCTGGTGATCTTGGTTTTGGCACGCCGCTTGCATCTCTGTGTGCCCAAACAAAATACGGCTGCCATTTGTGAGCAAGATGGGTAGCCTTATGATCGTTCAATCCGTTCATTAAGCCAGCAACAGGAGAATCCGCTGTGGCAAAACAGTTGGTCTTTGAAGACGAGGCCAGGCAGCCGTTGGCCGCCGGGGTAAGCAAATTGGCCAGAGCCGTTATCAGCACTCTTGGCCCCCGCGGCCGGAACGCCGTGCTGGACAAGGGCTGGGGCGCGCCGAAAATCACCAAGGACGGCGTCACCGTAGCCAAGGAAATCGACTTGGACGACCCTTACGAAAACCTGGGCGCCCAGTTGGTCAAGGAAGCTGCCTCGAAGACAGGCGACGTAGCCGGCGACGGCACCACGACCGCCACGCTGCTATCTGAGGCAATTTATCTTGAAGGGTTGCGGATGGTTTCCGCCGGCGCCGATCCGATGGCCTTGGGCCGCGGCATTCACGCCGCTGCCGAGACCGTCATCAAGGCGATTGGGAAAATGTCCACGCCGGTCAATGAAAAAGACAAGAAGGAAATCGCCCAGGTTGCCACGATTGCCGGCAACAACGATCCCTCGATCGGCGCTGTGTTGGCCGATGCCTTCGTCAAGGTTGGCAAAAACGGCGTGATTACGGTTGAAGAAGGCAAGCAGGCCGAGACGACCGTAGACGTGGTCGAGGGTATGCAGTTCGATCGCGGTTTCCTTTCGCCGCATTTCGTCACCAATCAGGACGACCAAACCGTCGAGTTCGAGAAGTGTCTCATCCTGATTCATGAAGACAAAATTTCCAGCGCGAAGAACCTTATCCCGTTGCTGGAATCCGTCAGCAAATCCGGGAAGCCTTTGTTGATTATCGCCGAGGATATCGAGGGCGAGGCGTTGGCCACCTTGGTCGTCAATAAATTGCGCGGCATTCTGAATGTCGCGGCCGTCAAGGCTCCCGGCTATGGCGACCGCCGCAAGGCGATCTTGGGTGACGTGGCTACGTTGACCGCTGCAAACGCCATCTTCAAGGATTTGGGCGTGACGCTTGATTCCGTCAAGCTCTCCGACCTTGGTTCGGCAAAGAAGGTCATTATTTCGGCCGACAACACCACGATCATTGATGGTGCCGGCGACAAGAAAGCCATCGAAGGCCGGGCCGATCAGATTCGCAAGGAAATCGAAACGACCACCAGCGACTACGATCGCGAGAAGCTCCAAGAGCGTTTGGCCAAGTTGGCCGGCGGCGTGGCGCAGATCAACGTCGGAGCCGCCACGGAAACCGAGATGAAAGAGCGCAAGGCGTTGATGGAAGACGCCCAACATGCGACCAAGGCAGCCTTGGAAGAAGGCATTGTGCCCGGCGGCGGCGTCGCCCTGCTGCGTTGTGAAAAAGCCTTGGACAAGATCGAACTGACCGGTGACGAAGCCCTCGGCGCGAAGATCATTCGGAACGTGCTGAGCGCTCCCATGCGAGCGATTGCCGAAAACGCCGGCCTCGACGGCGCGGTCGTCGTGAATCGCGTCCGACAAATGAAAGGCAAGGCCGACGGTTACGACGCCGACAAGGATTCCTACGGGGATATGCTTGAGGCGGGCGTGATCGATCCGGCCAAGGTGGTTCGCACCGCTTTGCAAAACGCGGCCAGCGTCGCCTCGCTGTTGTTGACCACTTCCTGCTTGGTTGCCGACATTCCGAAGGAAGAAGAGCCGGCTGGCCCGCCTCCTGGAGGCATGGGCGGCATGGGTGGCATGGGAGGAATGGGCGGCGGCATGGGAGGTATGGGCGGAATGGGCGGCATGGGATTCTAGTTCCCGTCCGATGATAAAACCTTTGAGGATCTCAAAGCCGCTTACGGTTTTGCAATCCGATAACGCAAAGTTGTATTTTAACAATCAATAAACACATAAATCCAACACTTCCGAGGAAGGAAAACGTCCGATGAAGGAAATCAACTTGAAGCCTTTGGATGATCGCGTCGTGGTTGAGCCGGTTCAAGCAGAAGAAATGACGGCCGGCGGTATCGTGCTGCCTGATTCGGCCAAGGAAAAGCCGCAGCGCGGCATCGTGTTGGCCGTCGGGCCTGGCAAGTTGCTCGACAGCGGCGAACGCGGCAAGCTTTCGGTCGCGGTCGGTGATGAGGTGATCTACGGCAAATACAGCGGTGCCGAACACGAAATCGACGGCCGCGAGGTCAAGATCGTTCGCGAGTCGGATATTTTGGCCAAGGTTGTAAAGTAACAAGCAAATAGGGGTCAGGGATCAGAGGTCAGGGACCAAGGGGAACAACTATCAGTTCCGACCTCTGTTCTCTGACCTCTGACCCCTGGCCTCTGATCCCTATACACAAGGAACGCCAACAGTGCCTAAACAACTTCTATATGCACATAATGCTCGCGAGCGAATGCTTCGCGGCGTGGAAAAACTGGCCGACGTGGTTGCCGTGACTCTCGGACCGACCGGCCGGAACGTGATTCTCGATAAATCCTTCGGCGGCCCAACCGTCACCAAGGACGGCGTTTCCGTGAGCAAGGAAATCGAGTTGGAAGACCGCTTCGAGAACATGGGCGCCAAGCTGGTCAACGAAGTCGCGTCGAAAACGTCCGACGTGGCCGGCGACGGCACCACCACGGCCACGGTGTTGGCCCGGGCGATTTTCCGCGAGGGGCTTCGCAATATCGCCGCCGGAAGCAATCCGACAGCGATCCGCCGCGGCATCGACAAAGCGGTTGAAGCCGCCATCGAGCATCTCAAGTCGATGGCCAAGCCCATCGCCAGCAAGGATGAGATGGCGAGCGTAGGCTCGATCAGCGCCAATAACGATCCAGTGATCGGCAACTTGTTGGCCGAGGCGATGGACAAAGCCGGCAAAGACGGCGTGATCACCGTCGAGGAAGGCAAAACCGCCGATACGACCTACGAAATCGTCGAGGGCATGCAGTTCGACAAGGGGTATCTGTCTCCCTACTTCATCAATCGTGCGACCGAGATGGATTGCTTGTTGGAAGACGCCCTGATTCTGATCCACGAAAAGAAAATCACCAACCTGCGCGACCTGATTCCATTGTTGGAGAAGGTCATGCAGCGCGGCAAGCCGCTGTTGATTATCGCCGAGGATGTTGAAGGCGAAGCTCTCACCACCTTGGTCGTAAACCGGTTGCGCGGCATTTTGAATATCGCCGCCGTGAAGGCGCCTGGTTTTGGCGACCGCCGCAAGGCCATGCTCGGCGACATCGCCGTGCTGACCGGCGGACAAGTGATCAGCGAAGACTTGGGCATCAAGCTTGAGAACATTTCGCTGGAGCAACTCGGCCAAGCCAAGAAGATTACGATCGACAAGGATCATACGACGATCGTCGGCGGCGCCGGCAAGCAGTCGGACATCCGCGGCCGTTGCGATCAACTGCGCAGCCAAATCGAGACGACCGACAGCGACTACGACCGCGAGAAGTATCAAGAGCGGTTGGCGAAGTTGTGCGGCGGCGTGGCCGTGGTTTCGGTCGGCGCCAACACCGAGGCCGAGATGAAGCAGAAGAAGGCACGGGTCGAGGACGCCCTTCATGCCACGCGAGCTGCGGCGGAAGAAGGCATCGTGCCCGGCGGCGGCGTCGCTTTGCTGCGATGCCGTGAAGCGGTCGAAAAGGCCCGTTCCAGCGCTCGCGGCGACGAGAAGATCGGCGTTGACATCATCCTACGATGCTTGTCGATGCCCATTCGCCAAATCGCCGACAACGCCGGCGTCGATGGCTCGGTCATCGCAGATGAAGTGAGCCAGAAGCCGGTCAATTTCGGCTACGATGCCAATGCCGCGAAGTACGTCGATATGGTCAAGGCGGGCATCATCGACCCCGTCAAGGTGGTCCGCTCGGCTTTGCAAAATGCAGCCAGCATCTCCGGCTTGATGCTAACGACCGAAACGATGGTGACCGACCTGAACAAGGACGACAAGAAAAAGAGGAAGGTCGAAGGAAGCGTTCGGTAACGAATGCGGAACGACAATTCATCGAGAATGATCGGGCCACCTCCGCACAAGGGGGTGGCCCCGTTTCTTGATTGAATACGCTAAGCTTGAGTATTCCGGCAACCGATCACCGCAACGGCCGTGGCAATAATGGCGGACAAACGCGACTACTATGAAGTTCTGGGCGTGGAACGCAGCGCCACCGAGGCCCAAATCTCCGAGGCCTATCGGAAGCTTGCGATGAAATTCCACCCCGACCGGAATCCCGGCGATGAAGAGGCGGTCGGCAAGTTCAAGGAAGCGGCCGAGGCGTTCGAGGTTCTAAGCCATCCCGAAAAACGCGCGAACTACGACCGATACGGTTTTGCCGGTGTGGAGGGCGGCGCGCCTCATTTCCACGATGTTTCGGACATCTTCAGCGCTTTTGGCGATATCTTCGGCGGCGGCGGGATTTTCGGCGATATTTTCGGCGGTGGTCGCAGCACGCGAGCCCGGCAGGGGGCCGACGTTCGTTGCGATGTCAATCTGGATTTGATGGAAGCCGCCCACGGCACCTCGAAAGTGGTTCGCTTCATGCGGCACGTCGCCTGCGAAACTTGCAATGGCACGGGCGCCAAGCCCGGCACGCAAGCCGAGCCATGTCGCTATTGCGGCGGCAAGGGGCGCGTCGTTCAATCGAGCGGATTTTTCTCGGTCCAATCCACGTGTCCTTCGTGCCACGGAACAGGCCGCGTGATTCGCCAGCCTTGCGGCGATTGCCGCGGAGCGGGATATGTGCAGAAAAAAGTCACACGCAAGGTGGATATTCCTGCCGGAGTTGACGATCGTACTCGCTTGCGTTTGTCGGGCGAAGGCGAACCGAGCATGAACGGCGGTCCAGCCGGCGATTGCTATTGCTTTATCCATGTGGCCGAACATCCGCTGTTCCAACGCAAGGGACAGGATTTGCTCTGCCAGGTGCCGATCAACTATCCGCAGGCGGCCTTGGGTGCGAAGATCGAAGTGCCGACCCTGGATGGCGCCAAAAAAATCGATATTCCCGCGGGCACGCAAAGCGGTGAAATCATCACGCTCAAAGGGCTGGGAATGCCCGACCCAAGATATCATGGGCGCGGCGATTTACACGTGCAGGTGTATGTCGAAGTGCCTCGCAGCTTGACGCCAGAACACGAAGGTTTGTTGCGGCATCTCGCGGAAATTGAAAATACCCATGTAAGTCCGATAAGGAAAAGCTTCTTCGATAAGCTCAAAGAGTTGTTCTGAAATCGACCAGTATGGCAATGGATGATTGCTTCCTAGCCGAATCAGATTGGAGGTCTCCACCATGACCAAACACAAACATCACCCCCACGAACCGGCATCCGATGCCGAACATCAGCAAGCCGAGGGCGCGTCTACGGCGGAACCAACGCCGGCCGGCGTGGCACAACCTCAGGCGGCCGAGAATCCATTGGCCAAGCTTCAAGCGGAATTGGCGGCCGCCAAGGATCGCGAGTTGCGATGTCATGCCGAGCTCGACAACTTCCGCAAACGGGCGACCCGCGAACGCGAGGACTTGGCCCGTTATTCGAACATGGGTTTGCTCCGGGATTTGTTGCCTGTATTAGACAACGTCGAGCGCGCGATCCAGGCGGCCGATAAAAACGCCGACGCTGCCGCGCTGTTGGATGGCTTCAAAATGGTCGATCAGCAAATGCGCGACGTTTTGAATCGCCACAATTGCAAACCGATCGAAGCGTTGCACATGCCCTTCGATCCGAATGTTCACCATGCCGTGATGCAGCAGCCCTCGGATGAGTATCCCGCCAATACGGTGCTCATGGTAACGCAAAACGGATATCAACTGCACGACAGCGTGGTGCGGCCAAGCCAAGTCATCGTGTCTATTGCCAAGTGAGTCAACCATGCCGACCTATGATTACGTGTGCGATGCCTGCGACCATTCCTTCGAGCTGTTCCAATCCATCAAGGAAGATGCAAAACGAAAATGCCCCCAATGCGGGAAGCAAAAACTCCGCCGGCTGATCGGGCCGGGAGCCGCGATCATCTTCAAGGGATCGGGCTTCTACAAAACCGACTATCGCAACGAGTCCTACAAAAAAGCTGCGGCCGCCGATAAAAGCCACGCAACCTCCAGCAGTTCCGACACTGCCAAAACAGCCGAAAAACCCAAGAAGGCGGACAAAAAAGCCTGAGTTGTGCGAAATCAGGATAATCGCGGATAGTGGTGTGTTTTTTGCGGCGACAGGTGGCAAAAATATCGTCGGAGCGACACGTTCACCGCTCGGCAACCGCATAGTTTACCTAATTGTCACTACGCGAACGGAACTGCCCGAATATCTTCACTTTTCTGATTCCTCGGTTTGGCCGGATCAAATGATAATGCGTATTTTTCCGATAGCTCCAAGGGGCCATCTTGCAACGCCCACACTTTGCTATCAAAGGGAAAAACGCCATGAAGCGTATTGGTTGGACGATAGGAATTTCCATGTTGGCCGCCTCGATGTCGGGCGCCCTCCGCGCGGAAGATGCTCCCTTGCCGGATAACATCGTTCCTGCCTCTGCCTACGTTCTTGAAGAAATGCAGCCGAGTAATGCCGCGAAGTCTCCCTCGGATGCCGAGCAACAGAACGCCGTTCCTGCGGAATCGGAAATGGTCGCTTCGGAAACACCGGCTCAACCTTGGAAGATGCCGCAACCCGGCAGCCTTCAGCGTCTAGGCATCAGCATGGGCGGCTTGGTCCAACAAGGTATTACCTACAACGCGCTCAATCCGAACGATCGATTCAATGGCCCCAACGGTTGCAACGACCGTAGCGGTGAGTATCAAATGAATCAGGCGTGGTTGTACATGGTGCGTCCCACCAAGACCGACGGCTATGGTTGGGATATCGGCGGTCGTGTTGATATCATGTACGGCACCGACTGGCGTTTCGGGCAATGCACGGGTTTGGAAAATCGCATCAATAGCTCGAACGACTTCTACGGCTGGGTGTTGCCCCAGTTTTACGGCGAAGTGGCTGTGAACGATCTTACGGTGAAAATGGGCCATTTTGCCACCTTCACCAGTTTGGAAGTCATTCCGGCCCCGATGAATTTCTTCTACTCCCATGCATTACTGGCCACTCCCTACTTCGATCCGGTCTTGGTTACTGGTCTTCAGGCCGACTATAAACTGAACGATCGTTGGACAGGCGTTGCAGGGTTCAATGAAGGCTGGATGACCTTCGAAGACGAGACCCACACGTATAACTTCCTCGGCGGCGTGAAACGAGCATCCGACGACAAGCGTTCGAATCTGTCGATCATGGTAGACGCCGGTCCCCAATCGGGGTTCATGGGCGTTCATGATCGTTCAAGCGTCATCACGGTTTACACCTATCAATTGACCGAGCGGTTCTCCTACGGCTCGCAATACACTGTTGGCGTCGAATCCCATGGTTCCGTAGTCAACCCAGGTCAAGACGCCTCGTGGTACGGCACCGAGCAGTTGTTCACCTACAAGCTAAGCGACAAATGGTCGGCAGGTCTGCGTTATGAATGGGTTCGCGACAATGACGGTTCTCGCGTAGCCGGCATCGGCAACAATCTGTTGACCGATCGCGGTTGGGACGGCCAGCCCGGTTGTGCCGGCGCTTACAACGACCTGAGCTTAGGTCTCAATTGGCGTCCGAACGCCAATATCACGCTCCGTCCCGAAGCTCGATGGGACTGGTACGACGGCCGGCAGAACGCCGACGGCGAATTGCCTTACGGCAATCATACCAAGCGTGAGCAATTCACCCTTGCCACCGACTTGATTGTTACGTTCTAACGAATTGCGAAAACGCCGCAACGCAAAACAGCCGCCATGCACGCTTTCCATGCGTGTGTGGCGGCTGTTGTTTTGACGCCGGTGCTAGGCCAGCAAATTCCTTAAATAACGCCCGTACTCGTTGTTAAAACCGTCGGCAAGTTTTTCGAGCTGTTCGGCAGTGATGAAATTTTTGTAGAAGGCCACTTCCTCGATGCAAGCGATCTTCAATCCTTGGCGTTCTTCAATCGTTCGGACATAATCCGCCGCTTGGAGCAACGACGTTTCCGTGCCTGTATCAAGCCAAGCGAAACCGCGTCCGAGACGCTCGACGTACAGTTCTCCCCGCTCCAGATAAGTGCGGTTGACATCGGTGATTTCCAATTCGCCCCGCGCAGAGGGCTTTTGCCGCGAGGCGATATCGATCACTTGGTTGTCGTAGAAATAGAGTCCGGTCACAGCATAGTTCGATTTTGGCGATTGCGGCTTCTCCTCGATCGACAATGGGCGGTCGTCGTCATCCATTTCGATGACGCCGTATCGTTGAGGATCGCGCACGCGATAGGCGAAATTCGTCGCGCCTTGCGTTCGCAATACGGCGCGATCCAGATAGGCTTGCAGCCCTTGGCCGTAGAAAATGTTGTCGCCAAGAATCAAGGCAACTCCGTCATTGCCGATGAATTCGCTTCCGATGAGAAACGCCTGGGCAAGGCCCTTCGGCTCGGGTTGAATGGCATACGTGATTGAAATGCCCAGCCGATGGCCGTCGGTCAACAAACGCTGGTATCCGCCGATGTCTTGCGGCGTCGAGATCAGTAAAACATCACGGATGCCCGCCAGCATCAGCACCGACAGCGGATAATAGATCATCGGCTTGTCGTAGACCGGCAGCAATTGTTTGCTAAGGGCTTGCGTGATGGGATAAAGCCGCGTTCCCGATCCGCCTGCCAGAATGATCCCTTTTTGAATGCTTTGTGCCATGATTTATTTCGTTCCATTCAGCAAGCCGAGCCGCTCGCGTTGGTAAACGCCGCCGGCAATGCGACTAATCCATTCTGGATGATCCAAATACCATTGCACGGTTTTTTTCATGCCCGAATCAAAATCGTGCAGTGGCTTCCATCCTAACTCACGCTGAATTTTTCCGGCATCGATGGCATAACGGCGATCGTGACCGGGACGATCTTGAACATAGGTGATCAACGAGGAGCATGGCGCATGGGGCAATCCTGGCCGCAGTTCATCCACGATCCGGCAAATCGTTTGCACGACATCGATGTTTTTTTGCTCGCAATTGCCGCCGATATTGTACGTTTCGCCGGGCCGGCCTGCCGCGAGCACTTGCCGCAATGCTCGGCAGTGGTCCTCAACAAACAGCCAATCGCGCACATTGCCGCCGTCACCGTAGACAGGCAGCGGCTTGCCCTCCAGAGCATTCAGGATCATCAGCGGGATCAATTTTTCAGGGAACTGGAACGGCCCGTAGTTGTTCGAGCAATTAGTCACGAGCACAGGCAGGCCGAACGTATGATAATATGCCCTTGCAAAATGATCGGAGGAAGCCTTTGACGCGGAATAGGGCGAGCGAGGATCGTAGGGAGTTGATTCGGTGAATCGTCCCGAGGCGCCCAGCGAACCGAATACTTCGTCGGTCGAGACGTGCAGAAAACGGAACGCCTTGCGCTGGTCGTCCGATAGTTTTTGCACGTACCGCCGGGCCGAATCCAGCATTTGAAACGTTCCGAGTACGTTCGTTCGGACGAATTGATCGGGAGCTTCGATCGAGCGGTCTACATGCGACTCCGCGGCGAAATGCACCACGGCCGATGGTTCATACGCGGCAAAAACACCATCGACGGCTTCCCGATCGACAATATCGCCGTGGACAAACGCATAGTGGGGATCGTTTTCGACCGAAACCAAGGAATCGAGGTTGCCGGCATACGTCAGTTTGTCCAGATTGACAATCCGTGCTGATTGCCCGGCGACACATTGCCGAACGAAGAAACCTCCGATGAAACCGGCCCCGCCGGTGACAAGAATAGTATTCATGGGCGTCCGTTTCCCATTTGCTAATGCGCATCCAACCCGTTGCGCAAAATTACTGCTTTAGCTGGAAACACCGTAACGGACGCCATAATACCGCAACTTGCCTAACCGTGCAAGTTGC
>CAZNMP010000052.1:0-11268 GCA_964573875.1 uncultured Planctomycetaceae bacterium
ACTCGATCGTTCGTTTCGTTTCCTTGGGGCGTCAAGTGTTGCGCCGCGCGCGTGGTTTTGCCCCCTTGCCTCTGGAAATGCCTTGCAAATCGGAGCAAACGCCCACGATTCTTGCGGTTGGCGGGCATCTAAAAAACACAGTAGCTTTGATGCTCGGTGGGTTGCAGAAGAGCCGGCATTTATCACTTTCTGAAAAAACGGGCGTATCGACTGCGCCGGTCGTCATGAGTTCGCACATCGGCGATTTGGACAGCGTTCTAAGTGTTGAGGTGTTTCGCCGAGCGACGGATGATCTGCTGAAATTCTTTCAGGCCTCACCCGAGATAATTGCCTGCGATATGCATCCCGATTATGCTTCCACACGCCATGCCGAACAGCTTGCGGGGCAATGGAACGTTCCACTGGTGCGGGTTCAGCATCATCACGCCCACGTGGCGGCATGTATGGCTGAACATCAATTGCAAGGGCCCGTGTTGGGGTTCTCTTGGGACGGCACCGGCTATGGGCCGGACAGTACGATTTGGGGCGGCGAGGCGTTAGTTTGCGAGGGAGCGGAATTTCGCCGTGCCGCGCATCTTCGCACCTTCGCTTTGCCGGGCGGAGATCGTGCCGCACGCGAGCCGCGCCGTTCGGCGTTGGGTGTTCTTTTTGAATTGCTTGGACCGGATGCTGCCGAACATGTTGCAACGTTGTTTAGCAAGAATGATTTGGACGGTCTGTTGTCGATGTTAGCTCGACGCACTCATGCACCGCGCACCAGCAGCATGGGCCGACTATTCGATGCCGTTGCGGCAATCTGCGGCCTGCCGGCGGTAATTAGCTTCGAGGGTCACGCGGCCATGGCCCTGGAATTTGCCGCCGACGAGTCGGAGCAATCTGCCTATGCAATGCCGCTCAGCCGGAAAGATGCCGATGGAGCGTTGTTAATTGATTGGGAACCGACCATCCGGTCGATTTTGGCCGACCGTGCGGCCGGCGCATCCGTGGGATATATCAGTGCCAGGTTCCACAACGGTCTTGCGGAAATGGCCGCGGCGGTTGCTCGGGATTTAGACACGTCCCAACGGATGCCCATCGTGCTCACCGGCGGCTGTTTCCAAAACCGATTGCTGCTCGAACGGGTTGCCGCCCGACTGTCGGACGCCGGTTTCCGCGTATATAATCAACAGGAGACGCCGCCGGGCGATGGCGGTATCGCCCTGGGACAAATTTTCGTCGCATTACACCAACGATAAGGTTTCCTCGATGTGCCTCGGAATTCCCGGTAAATTGGTTGAAATCCACAAGCAAGACGATCTGCCGATGGGGCGAGTCGAGTTTGGCGGCATCATTAAAGAGGTTTGCCTGGCCTACACACCGGAAGCCCAGGTAGGCGACTATGTGCTGGTCCACGTCGGCTTCGCCATTAGCCGTCTCGATGAAGCCGAAGCGGCCGAGATGTTTGAGTTTTTAGAAGAAATCGAGGATGCCGCGGAGAAAAAGGAGCAGGAACCCAAGGACGAAGAAGGATCAGCGGGCCAGTCAATTTCAAATGCCTCGCTTTGATCAGAATGACAAGTTCCGGTAATTGGTCCCGATCGTCCTGGAGCTAATCCCTAACCTATAACCTCTGACCTCTGCCCCCTAACCTCTCCATGAAATATCTCGACGAATACCGCAATGCCGAAACAGTTCGCCGCTTGGCCGATGCAATTCGGAAAGCCGTGACTCGGCCATGGAATATCATGGAGATCTGCGGCGGTCAAACCCACGCAATCATCCGGTTTGCATTGGATGAAATGCTTCCTCGCGAGATTACGCTGATCCACGGTCCCGGCTGTCCGGTATGCGTAACACCGATTGAAATGATCGATCGTGCCGTGGCGATTGCCGCGCGGCCAGGCGTGATCTTTTGTTCATTTGGTGACATGCTGCGAGTGCCGGGCTCGGAGAAGGATCTGTTCACCGTGAAATCGGAAGCGGGCGACGTGCGGATCGTCTACTCGCCGATCGATGCCGTGACGCTGGCACAAAAACATCCGGATCGACAAGTTGTGTTCTTCGCCGTGGGCTTTGAAACGACTGCCCCCGCCAATGCGATGGCAGCTGTTCTGGCAGCCAAGCTAGGGCTCGAAAACTTTTCGATGCTGGTTTCACATGTTTTGGTTCCGCCGGCCATGTGCGCCGTGCTCGATTCGCCTGCCAATCGTGTGCAGGGTTTCCTGGCGGCCGGCCATGTGTGTGCCATTACCGGTTTGGAAGATTATCGCCCTATCGCCGAAAAATATGGCGTGCCTATCGTCGTTACGGGCTTCGAGCCTGTCGATATTCTACAGGGCGTGCTGCGTTGCGTTGAACAACTCGAAGCGGGCCGTCACGAGGTTTGTAATCAATACGCGCGGATTGTGCGGCCTGAAGGCAATCGTGCGGCCTTGCAACAAATCGCCGAAGTTTTCGAGGTTGTGCCTCGTACATGGCGAGGCATCGGCCGAATACCAGCCAGCGGGCTGGGTTTGCGAAAAACTTATGAGAAATTCGATGCCGCACCTCGATTCGGCGTTGAAAACATTCAAACGCAAGAGCCTTCGGAATGCATTGCCGGCGAAATTTTGCAGGGGCACAAAAAGCCGCACGATTGTCCGGCGTTCGGCGTGTATTGCACCCCGGAACGGCCGCTCGGCGCCCCGATGGTTTCCTCGGAAGGCGCCTGTGCCGCATATTATCGGTATCGAAGACGAGGAAACTCCCCGACGGGGGCTTCCTGATCCCTCCCTCATCACAGCCTCGTTCAGAATACGTTGTGATTTTCTTCCAAGCCGTTGACAAATTGATAGGACTTCCGAATAATTCGTTATATGGCGAATTAACGTATTATCCTGGAATTATCCCGTGCGCGATTTAATGGCAGTCTTGAAGGCGTTGTCCGACGAAAACCGAGTGCGCGTTCTCGTTGCCCTCAAAGCGAAAGAGCTTTGCGTATGCCAAATCACCGAGTTGCTGGGCCTTGCTCCCTCGACAGTGTCCAAACACATGGCAATTCTCAAACAAGCCCGATTGGTGGATAGCCGCAAGCAGGAACGCTGGATATTTTATCGCCGGTCGGACGATGCGGGACCGGAAGTAGATGAGATGACCTCCTTGTTGGATCAACTACTTGCCGGCGATCACAAGACTCGCGACGATGCCGCACGTTTGAAACATATTCTCCAGCTCGATCCCGAAAAACTTTGCAGGAAGCATAGCCGATGCTAAAAGTTCTGTTTCTTTGCACGGGCAATTCATGCCGTAGCCAGATGGCCGAAGGGTGGACTCGGCATTTGAAGGGAGACCAGGTCGATGCCTATTCCGCCGGAATTGAAACACATGGCCTGAATCCGGATGCCGTAAAAGTGATGGCCGAGGCCGGCGTCGATATTTCCGGCCAGCGTTCCAAACTGGCGGATGAATATCGCGGTGTTGCGTTTGATTATGTAGTGACTGTTTGCGGACACGCCGCTGAATCGTGTCCGGTGTTTTCCGGCGGAGCGAAGATACTCCATGTCGGTTTCGACGATCCGCCGCGCATGGCGGCCAATGCCCGGACCGAAGACGAACGATTGGCCCCGTATCGTCGTGTTCGGGATGAAATCAAGGCGTTTGTTTTGGGGTTGCCCGAGTCATTGTTGAAATCAAGAGACGAATGAAATGCATCAGAATAACATTAAAAAGCTCTCGTTTCTCGACCGTTATCTGACGGTATGGATTTTCCTGGCGATGGCAGTCGGCGTCGCATGGGGACACTTCTTTCCGGGCATCGAGAGTTTTTTCAACCGCTTTCAGGTCGGTACGACGAACATCCCCATTGCTCTGGGTTTGATTTTGATGATGTATCCGCCATTGGCCAAAGTTAAATACGAGGAACTCGGCGATGTGTTTCGGGACTGGCGCGTACTGGGGCTGTCCTTGGTGCAAAATTGGGTGATTGGGCCGATTTTGATGTTCGTTTTAGCGGTCGTCTTCCTGCAAGGATACCCCGAATACATGGTCGGACTGATTTTGATCGGGTTGGCGCGCTGTATCGCAATGGTCATCGTATGGAATGACTTGGCCAAGGGCGACACCGAATATTGCGCAGGGCTGGTTGCATTCAACAGTATTTTTCAAGTGTTGTTTTACAGCCTTTTTGCATGGCTGTTCATCAAGGTGCTGCCGCCTTTGATCGGCGTGCAGTTGGGCGAAATCGACCTGTCGAAAATCACGATCGGCAGCATTGCGCAAAGCGTCTTTATCTATCTCGGCATTCCGTTTTTGGCGGGGCTATTCACTCGTATTGCTTTGTTGAAGCTCAAGGGACGCACATGGTATGAAAATTCGTTCATTCCGAAAATCAGCCCGATCACATTGGTTGCCTTGTTGTTCACGATTCTGGTCATGTTTAGCCTGAAGGGCGATCAGATCGTGCGTATCCCGCTCGACGTGCTGCGGATTGCCGTGCCGCTGTTGATTTACTTCGTAGTGATGTTTTTAGTGAGCTTTTTCATGGGACGCCTGATTGGAGCGGACTATGGCAAGACAGTCACGCTGTCGTTCACGGCAGCCAGCAACAATTTTGAATTGGCGATTGCCGTGGCGGTTGCGGTATTCACGATCCACCACGGCGCGGCCTTCGCAGCGGTCATCGGCCCGCTGGTCGAAGTGCCTGTCATGATTGGTTTGGTTAACGTGGCAACCTATTTCCAATCAACTCAATTCCGGGACGTTCCACGGAGTGGAAGTTGATTCGGCGGGCAACGTTTTCTCTTCCCGTGAGAAGATGTTGCAAACCAGGACGAAGAACAGCGGGATGAAGATCAAGTCGATGAAGGTTGCCGAGAGCATACCTCCGGTGACGGCGGTGCCGATGGCGTTCATCGCACCGGCGCCGGCGCCCGTGGCGATGGCCAGGGGCAGCGTGCCGAAAAAGAACGCCAGCGAGGTCATGATGACGGGGCGGAATCGTGTTTTTACCGCGGCAAGCGTTGCATCCATCAGCCCGTAACCTCGGCGCTGCTGTTCCTTGATAAATTGCACGATGAGGATGGCATTTTTCGTCGAAAGACCCAGCGTCGTTAGAAAACCAATCTGGAAATAAACGTCGTTCGACAGCCCTCGCGCGGAAGTGGCCACGAGAGCGCCGAACACACCCAAGGGCAACATCAAAAGGTTGACGAAGGGGATGGTCCAGCTTTCGTACAAGGCTGCAACGCAGAGGAAAATGACCAAGATTGAAAAGGCATAGAGGACCGGCCCCTGGGCCGTTGCCATGCGTTCTTGGTAGGAAAGCCCCGTCCAGTCGTAACCCGTTCCAGGGGGCAGTTTCGCGACAATCTCTTCCATGGCCTGCATGGCCTCGCCGGAACTTCGGCCCGGGGCCGGCTCACCCCAGATATTCATCGAAGGAAATCCGTTGAAGCGTTCAAGTCGCGGAGAATTGGAAGTCCAGCGACCCGATGCAAAGGAGGAATAAGGAACCATTTTTCCCGCATTGTTGCGTACGTAGAGTTTTTCCAGATCCTGTGGCAGCATCCGGTAGGGAGCGTCGGCCTGGATGTATACCCGCTTGACGCGCCCGCTTTGAATAAAGTCGTTGACGTAGCTGCTGCCGAAAGCGGAAGAAATGGTCGAGTGGATCGCGCCGATCGGAACTCCCTGAGCGCCGGCTTGTTCCCAGTTGACATCGACGCGGTATTCCGAGACATCTTCCATGCCGTTGGGGCGAACGCTTGTCAAACGCGGATCCTGTGCGGCCATGCCCAGCAGTTGATTGCGGGCGTTCATCAGGGCCGTGTGCCCGATGCCGCCGCGGTCCAACAACTGGAAATCGACGCCGCGGGCGTTGCCTAATTCAAGCACGGCCGGAGGCGGGAACGCGAAGACCATGGCGTTGCGAATTCTTGAAAATGCCGCCATGGCCCGGCCGGAAACGGCTTTGCTCTTCAAGTCGGCGCGGTCGCGCAGCGACCAGTCCTTCAACTTGACGAATATCATGGCGTTGTTCTGCGATCTGCCGGAAAAGCCGATGCCGGAAATCGTCATGCAAGATTCAACCGCCTCGGCTTCATCTTTCATGAAATAATCCGCCGCTTGAGTGGCTATCGCTTGGGTTTGCTCCAAGGTGGAACCGGTCGGCATAAGCACCTGGCACATCAGGATCCCTTGATCTTCATCAGGGAGATAGGCGCTCGGGAGTCTCACGTACAATAATGCAACCGCTCCGACGAGCATTACATAGAAAACAAGAAAGACATACCGCAACGCCCTGCCAATGGACAATCGGACCAATTGGATGTAGCGGTCTCGGATCCAGTAAAAAATGCGATCGAACCAGAGGAAGAAGGGACGCAGCAAAAAGAACGAGTTCTCGGCCGGTTCATGCCCCTTGCCTACCGGCTTGAGGAAGGTTGCGCACAGCACCGGCGTTAATATCAACGCCACGACCACCGACAGCAGCATGGAAGCGATGATCGTAATGGAAAATTGCCGGTAGATTACGCCGGTCGAACCGGGGAAAAAAGCCATCGGGCCGAAAACCGCGGAAAGCACCAAGCCGATGCCGATCAAAGCGCTGGTGATCTGTTCCATCGACTTGGCCGTGGCCTCGCGCGGCGAAAGTCCTTCCTCGGCCATGATACGTTCGACGTTTTCGACGACGACGATCGCATCGTCCACCAAAAGACCGATGGCCAACACCATGGCGAACATCGTAAGCATATTGATGGAAAAGCCGAACATGCTTAGAGCGGCAAATGTGCCCAGTAGAACGACAGGCACGGCGATTGTGGGAATCAACGTAGCGCGGATGTTTCCCATGAAAAGATACATGACCAAGAAGACCAGGAAAACCGCTTCAAAGAGGGTCTTCACGACTTCATGAATGGCCACGCGGACAAACGGCGTGGTATCGTAGGGATACACGACCTTCATTCCCCGCGGGAAGAACGAACTCATTTCGTCCAGTTTTTTCTTCACGGCATTGGCGGTTTCCAACGCATTTGCGCCAGGGGCCTGGCGAATGGCCATCGCAGCGCTGGGTTTGCCGTTGTAGAAGGCCTGGATGTCGTAGGACTCGGTCCCCAGTTCGGTTCGCCCCACATCACGAATCCGAACGACGGAGCCGTCGGGATTGGTACGAATCGGGATGGCGGCGAATTCCTCGGGCGTTTGCAGCAGGTTTTGCACGACGATGGATGTGTTCAACCGCTGCCCTTTGACCGCGGGCATTCCGCCGAACTGACCGGCGGAGACTTCCACGTTATAGCTCTTCAAAGCCTGATTGACATCCGCGATCGTCAACTGATAATTGGTCAGCTTGTTAGGGTCAAGCCATACGCGCATGGCGTATTGCGAACCGAAGTTGGTCACTTCGCCGACGCCGGGGATGCGCGACAAGACTTTTTCCAGACTGGATTGGGCGTAATCGCGCAGGTCGTTGCCGTCCATGCTGCCGTCTTCGGAAACAAGTCCCACGATAATCAGATAGTTCCGCGTGGATTTGTTTACCGACACTCCGGTTTGCTGGACCACATTGGGCAAGCTCGCCATGGCCAACTGGAGCTTGTTTTGCACTTTGGCCCAAGCCAAATCCGGATCGGTTCCGGGTTTGAAGGTCAGTTCGATGCGCGACGAACCGGCCGAGTCGCTCGTGCCGGAGAGATACAGCATGTCGTCAAAACCCGTCATCTTCTGTTCGATGATCTGGGTCACGCTGTTTTCCACCGTTTCGGCCGACGCACCGGGGTAGAACGAATCGATGGAAATCGAAGGTGGGGCGATGGGCGGATATTGAGAGATGGGCAAATTGTAGATGCCCAAGCAGCCCAACACCATCAAAATGATCGCGATGACCCACGCAAAAACAGGCCGATCCAGAAAGAATTTCGATAACATGGTGCTTCTCCGCCGGCTTACGATCGTTTCGTGGGTGAGGCAGCGGGAACCGTGCCCGCGGGTTTCGCGCTGGACGGCTTGCCGGCTTCTTGCGGAACAACTATAACCGTCATTCCGGGACGTGCTTTCTGCATTCCCTCGATAACGACGCGGTCGCCCGGGGCCAAGCCCGAGGGAACGAGCCATTTATCGCCGATTGCACGATCCGTGGTGATTGCGCGAAGCTGTACTTTGCCATCCGCGCCAACGACCTTGGTTGTGGGATTTCCCTTGGGATCGCGCGATACGGCCTGCTGGGGAACGAGCATTGCCTGTTCGTTGACGCCTTCATCGATGATCGCGCGAACGAACATGCCGGGCAGAAGTATGCCGTCGGGATTGGGAACGACGATCCGAAGAATGACCGACCCGGTGGTTGGATCGACGGTGATATCTCGAAACTTGAGCGAGCCTTTTTCCTGATAGGGCGTGCCGTCTTCCAGAACGATCTTGACCTCGTCGGTCCCATTCATTTTGAGGCGACCGTTCGCCAGACTGCGTTTTAAGCGATTCACTTCCGTAGTGGATTGCGGCACGTCCACAAAAATGGGATCCAGTTGCTGGATGATCGCCAAGGGGGTGGGCTGATAAGCCGTTACGATCGCGCCTTCGGTCACGTTGGATCGGCCGATGCGGCCGGAAATGGGGGCGGATATCTTGGAATAATCAAGATTGATCTTGGCGGTTTTTACCGCCGCCTCCGCCTGCTGGATGGCCGAAACAGCCGCTTCATGGGTTTGGCGGTCACCTTCGACCTGAGCCTCGGCCACCCGTAGTTCGGAGTCGGCCACGTCCACGTCGGCCTTAGCCTGGTCGAACTGCATGGCCGATACAGCTTGCGTTTTGCTTAGCTTGTCGTATCGCTGAAAATTCATTTTGGCCAGCGAAAGCAAAGCCTCGTATCGCTTGAGCCCCGCGGTGCTTGCGTCCAATGCGGCCTTTGCTCGATCGGCCGCTTTTTTGGTGGACTGGAGATTTGCCGTCGCATTTTCATAAGCGGCTTCATAAGGGGCCGGATCAATCTCGTAGAGAAGTTGGCCGGCCTTCACTTGGGATCCTTCCGTAAAGAGCCGTTTTTGAAGAAGGCCGTTGACTTGCGGCCGAATCTCGGAAACAAGGTAGCTCGAGGTTCGGCCCGGCAATTCCGAGGTCAATACGATTCTTTGAGGATAAACCGCGAATACGGAAACCTCGGGAATTTGCTGAGGAGGAGCCTCTGGCGCCCGGTTACAGCCTAGCAGGCAAAATAACGCCAAGAGAATTACCGCAAACCAAGGTTTGCATCTACGCCTATTCATTGATCTGCTCCCTGTCCCGCAACCTGTCGATCCCAAAGAAAACATTCCTGGAAAATAGATCCCCTCGTATCCCACCGTCAGCTCACACAGACTTTATCTTTAGCGACTCCGTTCAAAAAAGTGTCCATAATCAACCGGTGGATGCCTTCCCTTTGACTGCGATCTTCGAGCTTAGGACGGGTTTGCCGCACACTTTTACAGAGACCGATGTACATTTTGGCCAATAATAGCGGGTCGCCGGAAGTGAAAACGCCTTCGGCAATTCCTTGGCGGAAAAAGCCCGCTAACTGTTGACTGGCGACCTCCGTTGCCTGACGTTCGGAAGGCAGCAAAAGACCAAGCACGGCATCGTCCTCAAAGAGCAATTTGTGGACATGGGCATGATTGGCAATATGTTCCAGCAGCGAGTGAAGATGCCCCGCTAGTTTGACAACCGCCGGCTCATCTTGGTTCACCAAATCGTCTAAAACTTGAAAAATGGGGGCCGTAACTTTGGCGTAGGCAAATTCCAGAAGATCGCGCTTGCTATGGAAATAACGATATAAACTGCCCTTGGCGACGCCTGCTTCCGCGGCTACCCGGTCCATCGTCATCCCCTTCACGCCCTGTGCGCCCAACACGGCAATGGTTGCCTTGAAGATCGCCTCCTTCATCAACTCATCGAGGGCTTGCTTTCGAATTGCCGTAAGTTTAGGCACGGAAATCTCCATTCCAATTGAACCGAGACATTTTATCAACCGCCCAGTCATTTTACAAGACGCAGCGATTGGATAAGTGACTCGCCCGTTTAGGTTAGGCTGTTCAAGTTGAAGTATATCTCGAAAATAATGCCTCTTTTGTGTGACTTTCATCACTCATGCGAGCGGCTATGCCACTTGTCCACTTGCCTCTCGATGCTGGCATTCACAGAGCCATCCGAGGTATGTTTTTTTGTTTTATCACTGCAAGAAGTTTTTTTAATGACCCTACAGTATTATCCAGTGACCAATACGACGGGTCATGCCTTTGCCTATGAACTCGCAACCTCTTGGTTCTTACATTGCTTTGGCCCGAAGCTTCGGTCTGGGTTTTCCATGACCTTCCGAAGTTGGATCACCATCACGAACAAAAATCCACGCCGTTCCAAAGCTTGACTATGGGAACGCGGTTGAGAGTCCGCGAGAGTCGCCCCGTTTAGCTTGGAGCCATCAGGATCACGGTGCTGCGAGGATTGACGAGGTAATGGTCGTAGGGATCGAGGGGAATGGCATCCAGATCCTCCACGATATCTTGGGGAGCAACCAGCGAAGTATCAACCAGCCGCCGCCAGCGCCGTTGCCAATCGCGGTTCGGCAGCATAAACCGTTGCGGCTCCCAATGGGCGTTGAACATGACGAACACTTCCGGCTGGTTATGCCAGCTATGCATCTGAAAAGCAAGCGTCCGACTTTGGCCGGTCCAGTCTGGATTTCCGAGGCGTGTGCCATGCCAACTTGTTCGGTTGACGAACTCCTCGCGGCTTAAGGCAAAATGTTTCGATCGCAAGGCGATCATCATGCGTGTGAATCGCAAGAGATCGGCATTCGTCTCAGCCAGTCGCCAATCGACCCAGGTCGTGGCATTATCCTGACAGTAGGCATTGTTATTGCCGTTTTGCGTACGCGCGAATTCATCGCCTTGCGAAAGAAACGGGACGCCTTGCGAAACCATGAGAATCGCGAGAAAGTTCTTCATCTGACGCTGCCGCAATGCATTGGTCTCCAGATCGTCGGTAGGCCCTTCCTTCCCGCAATTCCAACTTACGTTGTACTCACATCCGTCGCGGTCGTCTTCGCCATTTTCCCAATTGTGCTTTTTGTCGTAACTCACCAAATCGTTCAGTGTAAAACCGTCGTGACAAGTGATGAAGTTGATCGAATGATACGGGTGGCGCGAAGCATCGCCGTAGATATCCAGACTGCCGCAGATGCGTTTCGCCAACATGGCGGTCGCATTCGGATCGCTGCGGACGAAATGCCGGATGTCGTCGCGATACATGCCGTTCAATTCCGCCCAGCGTCCCCAGGCC
>CAZNMP010000053.1:0-11125 GCA_964573875.1 uncultured Planctomycetaceae bacterium
CGCCGATCTGCTGCATCAAATCTCGACTGATGACGCCGAATATCTTCCCGAAAAAATCTACTTTGCCACATTCATTTCCGACGCGATTCATCCCAACAAGCCGCCGCCGTATCAACGTCCGATCTACACGGCCGTAACGCTTTTCGACTTGGCCATGAACGACGGGCACCGCGATTGGGCCAAAAACACCCTTACCGAGGCTCTCAATTCGGATCCCTATAATGTCGTCCTGAAAACGCGGCTGGCCGAATGGCACGCTTCGTTCGGCGTACCTTGCCATGCGCACACCGCGGCGTTGATTTACGAAGAATTGCTCGTGCGGGAGCCGGACAATCAAAAATGGCTGCTAGGGCTCGCCCGGGCCAACGTGACCATGCGTTGTTATGACCGAGCGTTGGAACTCTACGAACGTCTACGTTGCGACGAACCGGGCAATTATCTGTATGCCCGCGAAAAGGCCGAAACCGTCTTTTTCGTTTGCGGGTCGCCGAAGGGACTTGCCGACTACGACCGCGCCTTATGCTGTTGGTCCGGCCTGCACGAAGAAGCCGAGAGACTTTGTCAAGAACGTCTCGCCAAAGCGGCACATTTCTCGTCGCCCAGCGTAGCGGCCTGCACCTATGAAGATTTGCTCGCACTTGAACCCTACGAACAACATATCGCCTTCGAATTGGGACAAGCTTACGGCATGTTGGGCAATACGACCGATGCCATCGACGCCTATCGACAACTGCTTGAGATCAATCCGAACCATCGCGACGGGCAAGTCGCTCTGGAAGGCAAACTGCTTAAACGCCGTCCCGTTATCGCGGCCGATACCCGATTCGTGCGCGAACGCGGACGTGACGGTTTAACCTCGATCGACCGATTCGGCGAATATGTAAAATACCAGTTCGCTCGCGAGGACGAGAACGAGCATCTCTCAGTCGGCTACGGACGGCTGAGCTTGGCGCCGACCTACGGAGGCGGCACTTGCGGCGACGCCGTTACGTTCCAATACCAACGGAAGGCCGACGTGGATTTCGGCCCCCTTTGGTCGCCCTGCGTGCCCATGCTGCTGTACATCGACGGCGAAGTGCAACGTTACGACCGGTGGGTCTCCACACGGCCGGTCTACGAGGCCGGCGTCAAGCTGCGCAGTTACAACGATGTCGTTTGGACCATTGCCGGCACCATGGACAATATCCTGGAGAACGGCGAATCGCTCCAGCAAGACATCTACTGCGGCGGCGTGCGCACCGCCTTGAACTACATGCCATGCAACTACTGGGAAACCGAAGCGACCTACGCCTACCAGTTATACTCCGACGACAATTCGCGACATGCGGCGGAGTTTCGCAATCGTTTCCAACTCACACCCGATCCGAAGCGATTGACCCTTCTGGCCGATTGCTTCTACTGGAACTTCGCCGAGGAGTCCGTGTTCAGCCCCGGCCCCGATCCTTTCAACGATATGCTGCACCCCTATTGGACGCCGATGAACTATGTGATGGGCGGCGTCGGCCTCGAATGGAAGCAATGGCTCTCGTGCGACCGCTTTGACGGCGCCCAACACTGTTGGGTCTCGTTTTCGGCCGTCAAACGCTGGGATAACCAGAACCAAAATTACATGGTCTACCGCGGCATGCTCAACTGGGACATCACGCGATGCCTGTCTGGCTACGCCTTGGGCGAGTACAACGAAGGTTCGCCCTATCGCGGCACCTGGGCCTACGGCGGCCTGGCGTGGAAGTTGTGATCCGGCAATTAGCTCGGGGTATCGAGATACGGATCTTGCCCCATTTGCCGCTGCATTTTCTTGCGTTCTCTCTCGAAATACATCAGCGACTTGCGTTGGCTGAAATGGCGGCGCTCGACCTTGTTCTGGGATTTGACGAACAATCGCGCAAGATGCTCGAACGGACCTGACGACTTCTCGCCCAATTCTTTCAATTTTTTCGATTTCTTCGGGCCGAGACCCGCCAACAACAAATCGTCGTCCAATGCAAGATACTGACGATACGTGCCGGGATCGCCCTGCCGGCCGCAACGCCCAATCAACTGGCGATCGATGCGGCTCGAATCATGCATCTCGGTGCAGATGACGTGCAGACCGCCCAACTCGTGCATCCCGGGCCCCAGCTTAATATCCGTTCCTCGGCCTGCCATGTTGGTCGAAACCGTTACTTTGCCGCGTTGTCCCGCCCGGGCCACGATGTCGGCCTCGGCTGCAACGTGATTGGCGTTGAGCACTTGATGCTCGATCTTCAAATCCGTCAGCATCCTGGAGAGGATTTCCGACTTGTCGATGGATCGTGTGCCGATCAACACCGGCCGCCCTATCGCATGTAATTGTCGAACCTCTTCGACCACGGCCTTCCATTTTGCTTCGGCCTCGCCGAAAACCAGGTCAGGCAGCCGTTGCCGAATTGCAGGCCGATTCGTCGGAATCGGCAGCACATGACAGCGATAGATGCGTCGCATCTCCTGCGCCGAGCCCATCGCCGTGCCGGTCATGCCGCCCAAATTTTTGTAACGCAGGAAGAAGTCCTGAATGGTGATCCGCGCCGCTTGGCCCGTGGCAACCGTAACCTCGACGCCTTGCTTCGCCTCGACGGCCTGGTGAATTCCCTCGCGCCACTTGCGACCCTCGGCCAGTCGCCCGGTAAATTCATCGACAATAACGATTTCGCCCTTGCGGACCACGTATTGCCGATCGAGATGGTACTCGCGATCGACCATGATCGCCCGCTCGATGTATTGATAGATGTTGACCATGCCGACGGTGTCCATGAACGGCGGTTTCGGCAATAGACGAACCTTCTGCCGCCCCTCGCGAGTCAACTCCGCGGTCTTCTTATCGTGGTCGAATTCATAATCCTCATCCTCGACGAATTCCTTGATGACCGACGCACTCCACTTATAGCATTCCACCTCGAGACGCTGCTCCTCGGTCGGCAGCGCGCTGATAATCAACGGCGTCCGCGCCTCATCGATCAAAATGCTGTCGGCCTCGTCGATCAAGGCAAAGGATGGATCGCCTTGAACCGGCTTTTCATCGGCGCCGGCATGGCCTTTTCCCAACATGCCGCCCAGCAGATCCGTTTGCCCCTCACCGATGCGGCGGAGCAACAAACGGTCGCGGAGAAAATCAAAGCCGAATTCCTTGGCCGTGCCGTAAGTAACGTCGCAGGCATAGGCCTCGCGCCGCTGAGGCTGCGACATACTGGTTTCGATGACGCCGACGGTCATGCCCAGGGCTTGATAGAGAGGGCGCATCCAATCGGCGTCGCGCCGGGCAAGATAATCGTTGACGGTCGCCAGATGACATCCCTTGCCCACCAAGCCGTGTAGATAGAGCGGCAACGTGGCCGTCAACGTTTTTCCTTCGCCCGTTTGCATCTCCACGATCGAGCGATGAAAAATGGCGATGCCGCCGAGCAACTGCAC
Organism: uncultured Planctomycetaceae bacterium; assembly: GCA_964573875.1. Taxonomy (GTDB): domain Bacteria; phylum Planctomycetota; class Planctomycetia; order Pirellulales; family Thermoguttaceae; genus CAYWGR01. The sequence continues at coordinate 3,430 of CAZNMP010000053.1, forward strand.
GTCGAAATGCCGCATTTTCAAGGTGCGGCGTCCTGCTTCACGCACCAAGGCATACCCTTCGGGCAACAATCGAGCCAAAGGCTCGCCGCTTTTCGCGCGATAACGAAGCGAGAGACTCCGCTTGCGAAGCTGATGATCGTTCAACGTCTGAAGCTCGGGCTCCATGTCGGCGATCTTCGGCAAAAGCGCCGCCCATCGCTTCAAACGCCACGGGTTGAAGCAATCGCCCAAGCTCGACAAATGCGAAAGAATATCATCTGTGAAATCACTCACCGCTCACCCGCCCGTCCACGACTATTGACTTTTCGGTAAATCCGCAATGTCGACCACGTTGTCCGAAACATCATCCTTGCCGCGTGGTTGAATGGTGCGAACGATCGGCTTCTGCCCTGCAATGCCGCCGACACCTGCGCCATCATCGACCGGCCTTGGCATACGATCGTCACCCGGTGCGCCGACACGCGTAGCGGCCACGTTGGTAAACATGGGTGCTGTCGTGCGTGTATTTTGCACTCCGGCCGACGCCGAGGAAGAAGTCGGCGTGCCACGATAATTATAGGCCCCGCTTGAAGACGGATAAGGGCTTGTCGAACCGGCGGGAGGAGCCGTATTCGGCGTCCCCGGTGAGGTGGACGAGGGTGTTGTCGCCCTGCTTGGCATGGTCGAAGTAGGCCGCGGCGCTAAAACGCTCGGCGATATCCCCGGTAAACTGTTATTCCTCGAATTTCCCGGCGGCGCTGCTAACGGTGCTGCCGCGGGCGGAGATGTCACCGCAGGAGCTAACGCAGGCGGAGATGTTGCCGCAGGGGCTAAGAAAGGTGTAGGCGTAGGCGACGTTGAGGAAGCGCCTGATGGTTGCATGGGCAACTGAACATTCGGCACCATCGATCCCGCGGCACCAGAAGAAGCAGCCGGGGCAGATGTCGCGGCCGGCGGCATTTGATAGCCGGGATCTGTCGCGGGACATCCTGTTACCGAGCCCGTGGGCGGCGGAGGAATCGTCGTCCGGCCAAAAAACGGGTCGGTCGTCGGGGCCTGACTCTTGCAGCCCGTCGCCAATATCCCGATCAGCATTAGCGCAAAATGCCACTTCATGAGGCCGGTAGATTAACGTATTCCCGGGCCCTGTCCAGAGCGATTTGGGAGATTCCGACCTTATCCAAGATTCACGACACTCGCAACACACAGCCCAGCTTGCCCGCATTGCCCACTTGCCGCATAATGTATTTGGCAATCCGGAAAACCAAACGCGTATTACGGCAACCGGCTGCCAAACGGCTCGTCTTCATCCTTCAACGGGGGGCCGAGTTGAGGCATCGCATAAGGTTCTTCGGTTCCGGCAACCTTAGGCACTTCAAAAACAACCGTACCCAGGTCACTTCGAGAAAGTGCAGGCCCACAACCGCCGAGAAATAGAAAGAGCATCAACCAGCCGAATCTACGCTGCATGGGGGGGCTCCAAATCCAAAACAGTCTATGCCTATATTGTAAACTACCAAAAACTGTTTCGAAAGACCCTGCATGACCGCCGCCGCACTAACCGCTGCCTTAAAAGAAGAATCGCGGCGGCTTGGTTTTGATCTGGCCGGGGCCTCTCCCGCCATGACGCCCTCGGATTTCGACCGTTTCCGACAGTGGATCGCCCAGGGCAATGCCGGCCAAATGGATTATCTTGCGAATCGGCTGGATGCCTACCGCCATCCTCATGCGTTGCTGCCGGAAGCCAAAAGCATTCTCATGCTTGCCATGAATTACCGAACCGTCGAGCCTATCGAGCCTGGCCCCGGTCAGGCCAAGATTTCACGCTACGCCTGGGGTGCCGATTATCATGAAACCATTCGCGAGCGGCTGCATCAATTGGCCGACTTCCACCGCCGAATAACCCCGGGGGCCGCCGTTCGCGGCATCGTGGATACCGCCCCGTTGTTGGAACGCAGCTTCGGCCGACAGGCGGGGCTCGGCTGGATCGGCAAAAATACGATGCTTATCAACCCGGAATTGGGCAGTTGGTTTTTCCTGGCTGCTCTGTTGACCACCGAAGAATTAGCCTACGACGAACCGACTGCGAGCGACCGTTGCGGATCATGCCGCGCATGCATCGACGCTTGCCCTACGGGCGCACTTGTCGAACCTCACTGCCTGGATGCTCGAAAGTGCATCAGCTATCTCACCATCGAACTGCGCGGTGAAACGCCGGAACCGTTGCGAGCCTCATGCGGCAATCGGCTGTTCGGTTGCGACGCCTGCCAAGAGGCATGTCCTTGGAATCGACGCACGCCCAGCACTTCCGAGCCTTCTTTTCAGCCCGGCCCCGGCATGAATCCTGTTAATCTTGCGGAAATTGCCGCCCTTGATGAGGATTCTTTTCGCCGGCGATTTCGTCACACGCCCCTTTGGCGAGCTCAGCGCGAAGGCATTTTGCGAAATGCCGCTAACATTGAGGGATGATACGTTTCTAGCCCCTAGCTCCCTAGCCTCTAGTCCCTAGTCACCGGTCCCAAGTCCCTCACCATAATATCCCTCGGCGGGCGATACCGGCTGCACGCCCGGCAAATCCTCGGCGTACCAGCGGTCTAACACCGATAGCCAATCGTCGGTTTTTTGGACTGCCACAAACGCATCTCGAACCTGTTTCGCCTGAGGATGGAGTTGGGCATACTTGATCCCGAACTTTCGCATCACACGGCAACAACGGCTAACGCCGTAAATCGCTTCCGACATCCGATAGTGTTCAGCAATCACGTCGCGCTGCCGGTGCAGACTCGGCGGCGGCAAGGCAATGCCTTGGGCAAGCGCCCGGGCTTGTTCAAAAATCCAAGGGTTGCCAATCGCACCCCTAGCAACGGAAACGCCGTCGACGCCTGTCTCGCGCATCATGTCGAAACAATCCTGGGCCGTAAACAGATCCCCACTGCCGATCACGGTTCGAGCACCGGCATGTTGCTTGACTTCGCGCAAAAAATCACGCGAACTAAAACCCTCGTACCGCTGCCGAACCGTGCGCCCATGCACCGTTGCGGCGACTGCTCCCAACCGAAAGGCGCCGTCGAAAATCTCGAAAAAACGATCCCGGCTTTCCGCCGTGTCGTCCATGCCGCGGCGCATCTTCACCGTAAGCGGTATGTGCGGAGGGATCGCATCGCGCACCCGGGCAACAATCGAAATCGCCGTCTGGGGATCGCTCAACAGGAATCCGCCCCGGCATCGTCCTAAAACTTTTTTCACGGGGCAGGCGAAATTCAAATCGATTACGTCGAAACCGGCCTCGACCAGCTTCAGCGCTGCCGGCGGAAACTGTTCGGGCAATGCCCCCATCAACTGTGCGCCGCAGGGATGTTCTTCCTCGGTGACACGCAAAAACCGTTTGGCCTTTCGCCCTTTGGTCAGATTCAAGATGAACTGATCGAGCATGACCTCGCAAACGGTGTAACCTGCTCCCAGTCGGCGTGCAATCACCCGCATCGGCCAATCGCTATAGCCGCTCAAGGGCGCCTGCACCACGGGAAAATCAATAGCTAGCGAACCGATGCGAAGTTGGGGAAGTGATTCCATTATTTCCACACACAGGCAATTCTGTCCGATCAAAGGCAGCAAAGGACAATGAGTGTCAGAGCAGTTCTTCCGGAGTTATATCTCGTCTTGCGGCATGGCGAATACGCAGAACAATCACAGCCTGTTCGCGCACCAGAAATAATGCTCGATAACATTGCCTTCGACCATACAAAAGCTGGCGGATTTCGACGGCGAACTTCCGCGTTTCCAAGGCAACTTGGCAACGTTCAGGATTAGTGCCTAAACTTTCGAGAGCCTCGATAAAGCCATTATACCATCGAACGGCAGTTTCCGGGGCGCGTTCGGCACACCACTGGTAGGCTTCCTCAAGATCTCTTGCCGCACGATCCGTGAGAATAACCTGATACGTCATGTCTTGCGGGCAATGGCATGTTTGGTCCGCAGTTCGGAATCCACTTCGCTAAGAAGGCGCAATCGGCCGGCATCCATATCCGCCAAGCCTTCTTGGATGTCGGCAATGGCCGCGTTTCGATCGCGAAGCGCTTGCATCGCTTCGACCAATACTTCCTCTTCGGAATGGTAGATGCCTGTCGCCAATTCTTCCCGAATCAATTGGTCAAGCACGGGCGGGAATAGATACGACATAGACAAACTCCCTGGCCAAAACGTGGGATCCCCTCAATCCTGCTTTTATTGTATCAATCGCCCCGCTCTCCGTAAACTGGCTATCCGAGGCAACATTTGAGCCATGTCTTGCCTATTTCAGCACCGGGCACGTATCGAACCACTCGCGATACTGCCGGCACATCCATTCGGTCGAGTTCGGCGGTCCCCAAGCACCGCCCTCGTAAAACGCCAGCGGCGGCCAGCCGGGATGCTCCCAGCCCTTTTGGATCGGATCGATAATGCTCCAGGCCAATTCCACTTCGTCGGCCCGCGAAAATAAACTGGCGTCGCCGTGCAGAACGTCGAGCAAAAGCCGCTCGTAAGCCTCGGGCATACCGCCCGCGAATTTGTCGCGAAAGTTAAAGCCCAGGTCGGTCAACCGAAGCTTCACGCCGGCATCGGGCACCTTGGTTTGAAAATGCAACTGAATGCCCTCGGCCGGTTGAACCTGAATGACCAGCCGATTCGACTCGAACGCAGCGCGCGGCCCGCCCTCGAACATCATGTGGGGAGCGGCGCGAAACTGAATCACAATCTGCGTCGTGCGGCAGGACATCGCCTTGCCGCTGCGTAACAGAAACGGAACGTCTTGCCAACGCCAGTTGTCGATATGCAACTTAATCGCGCCGAAGGTAGCGGTTTCGCTGTCGGCCGGAACGCCCTGCTCGTCGCGATACTTTCGATACTGCCCGCGGATCGTATCATTGCACACTTCCTCGGGCTTCATCAAACGAACCGAACGCAACACCTTGACCTTCTCGTCGCGGATCGAATCGGCCTCGAAACGCGCGGGAGCTTCCATCGCCGTGAAGGTCATCAGTTGCAACAAGTGGTTTTGGAACATATCGCGTAAAACGCCGACCGAATCGTAGTAGGCCGCTCGATGCCCCACCGTCAAATCCTCGGCCGCGGTAATCTGCACGTGGTCGATGTAGTTGCGGTTCCAAATCGGCTCGAAGATGCTGTTGGCAAACCGCAACACCAAAATGTTTTGCACCGTCTCCTTGCCGAGATAATGGTCGATGCGATAAATCTGATGCTCGGCCAATACCTCGTGCATTTTTTGGTTTAGCTGCCGGGCTGAAACCAAATCGGTGCCGAAGGGTTTTTCGATGACCACGCGCCGCGGCCCTCGGTCTTCGTTGGCCATGCCCATGGCTCCGAGCCTCGCAACAGTTGCATCGTATAGCTGCGGAGCCGTCGAAAGATAATACGCTCGGGCCGTTGACTCTCCGCCCTCCAACTCGTTGAGATACTTTTCCAGCTCGATGAAACTTTCATCGCGGGCGATATCGCCTGAATGATAGAATATCGACGAGGCAAACTCCTGCCAAATCGCGCCGTCAAAATGCTCGCCCGTGAATTGGGCCGTCGTGTCCGCCAGTTTCGCGCGCCAAGCGTCATCGCTAAACGCCGTTCGAGAAAAGCCGACGATCCGCGTCTTTTCGGGCAGCCGTTTCTTGCGAAACAACTCGTACAACGCCGGAATCAGTTTGCGGCTGGTTAAATCGCCTGAAGCACCGAAAATGATCATCGTATGCGCCATGGCGAAACCTCCCAAATCCTAAAAATGCAGCCCTGGTTATTATATACTATCGGCAACTCGCAGACGCGATGCGATCCCTTCCGCCGTTGAAAGCGTGTGAAGACAATTGGGCCGGAGGTATTTTGAGGATTATTCCGTTCCGTATCTGCCCCCCGGGCCCTCTTTCCAAGCTTTCGGTGGGCGGTCGAGCGAAACGAAGACCCGCCATTTTGCGAAGAATTCAAGGCGGGCCATCGCTCCGCTTGACCCGCCCTACGCTTTTCCCAAATTCAACAATTGATTGGCCCAGCCTGCCCGCGGCTTCTCTTGCCAAAAAAATCCGGCTTTAGAGCCATGCCGCGGTAAATCCGCCGTCGACGTTGACGCTGGTTCCGGTGACGAAACTTCCTGCCTTCGGAGAAACCAACAACAGCAATGCGCCGACAAGTTCCTCGGGCTCGCCAAAACGCCGCATCGGCGTATGCCGCATGATGCCGTCGATCCGTTCCGGGGTTAAAACCTTGCGATTTTGCTCGGCCGGGAAAAAGCCGGGGCACAATGCATTGACCCGCACGCCTTGGGCGCCGAACTCTTGAGCGACATTGCGCGTTAGATTCAGCACACCGGCCTTCGAGGCGGAATAGGCGAACACCCGAGACAGCGGCAAATGCGAACTGACGCTGCCGATGTTCACGATCGAACCGCCGCCCTGGGCTACCATGTGTCGCGCGAAAATCTGACACGCTTGAAATACGGAAGTCAAGTTGGTCGCAAGGATACGATCCCAATCAGCATCCGTCGCATCGAGAAACGCACTGCCCGCATTCACCCCGGCACAGTTCACGAGGATATTAACGCGGCCAACCTGTTCCACGGCGGCGGCCAATAAGTTTTCGATCGACGCGCGCTGCATCACATCGACGGTGCAATAGCCGGCCTTGCCGCCGCAATCGACGATCTCACGCACCTTTGCCTTGCAATGTTCTTCATTGCGAGATGCAACGATGACATGCGCACCGGCACGGGCCAAGCCGGTAGCCAAAGCTCCGCCCAGCACGCCGGCCCCGCCGATAACAACCGCCGTTTGACCGGAAAGCCCAAACAGCTCTTCAAGATAACTGGAATTCATGGACATAATCCTCACTGTTTCGGCTCTTTTCGCAATCGCAGCCAGTCGCTGTGAAACACTCCTTCGCGATCCGTGCGGTTATAGGTATGCGCTCCGAAATAGTCGCGTTGGGCCTGCAACAGATTGGCCGGCAGACAGGCCGACCGATAGCCGTCGAAATAGGCCAACGCGGCAGAGAAAGCAGGCGTGGGGATGCCCAGCCGCACGGCCGTTGTGACGACATTGCGCCACGAGGTTTGCGCCTTGCGGACGGCTGTCTTGAAGTAGGGCGCCAGCAATAGATTCTCCGGCGGTTTTTTTGCATCGAACGCCTCTTTAATGCGTTCGAGGAACGTCGCCCGAATGATGCAGCCGCCGCGCCAAAGCAAGGCGATCTCGCCGAAGTTCAAGGGCCAATCGTGCTCCTTCGCGGCCGCTTGCATCTGCACATAGCCCTGGGCGTAGCTGCAAATCTTCGACGCATACAGCGCCTGACGCACCTGTTCGATGAACTTCACGCGGTTGCCGCGGAATTTACCGGTTGGACCTTTGAGCACTTTGCTTGCCCGCTCCCGTGCGTCTTTCATCGCCGACAAACATCGGGCGTACACGGCCTCGGTAACCAAAGTGCTTGGGACGCCCAAGTCGAGCGCCAACTGGCTCATCCACTTGCCGGTGCCCTTCGCGCCGGCGGTATCCAAAATCAAATCGACGAGATAATCGCCCGTCAACTCATCTTTCACGCTGAAGATATCACGAGTAATTTCGATCAAGTAACTATTGAGTTCGCCTTCATACCACTGCTGGAAGATGTCGTACAACTCGTCGTTGTTTGTGCCCAGGGCTTTTTTCAGCATCCAATAGGCTTCGCAGATCAACTGCAT